>JBGAIK010000270.1:0-6810 GCA_044225615.1 Acetobacteraceae bacterium
GACGGCGCCGAGCTCGACCGGCACCGCGTGCCCACGCCGCACGGCTACCAGGACAGCGTGTCCGGGATGGCGGCGATGGTGCGGGAGATCGAGCGCAAGCTGGGCGGGCGCGGCAGCGTGGGGATCGGCATTCCCGGCGTGATCAGCCCGGTGAGCGGGCTGGTGAAGAACGCCAACACCATCGCGCTGAACGGCCATCCGTTCGACCGCGACATCGCGGCGCTGCTGGAGCGCGCGGTGAAGGTGGAGAACGACGCCAACTGCTTCGCGCTGAGCGAGGCGGTGGACGGCGCCGGCGCGGGGCAGGGGGTGGTGTTCGGCGTGATCCTGGGCACCGGCTGCGGCGGCGGCATCGTGGTGGACGGCAGGGTGATCCGCGGGCGCAACCACATCACCGGCGAATGGGGCCACACCCCGCTGCCCTGGCCGCAGCCGCATGAGCTGCCCGGGCCGCTGTGCTGGTGCGGGCACCACAACTGCCTGGAGCTGTGGATCTCCGGTACGGGCCTCGCCATGGATTGCGACGGGCCGGAGGCGCGGGATGCGCATTCGATCCCGGCGCGGGCGGCGGCGGGCGAGAGGAAGGCGCAGGACGCGCTGGCCCGGCATGCCGACCGGCTGGCGCGCGGGTTCGCGGTGGTGATCAACCTGCTCGATCCGGACGTGATCGTGCTCGGCGGCGGGCTGTCGAACCTGGAGCACCTGTATACCGAGGTGCCGCGGCTGATGGGGCCGCACGTGTTCTCCGACTTCGTGCACACGCCGATCGTGAAGAACAAGCATGGCGACAGCTCCGGCGTGCGCGGGGCGGCCTGGCTGTGGCCGCCGCCGGGAAAATGACCCCGTCGCTGTGCCGCGACTGCGGGGCGGCGCCGGGGGATGCCCCGGCCTGTCCCGCGTGCGGCAACCGGCGGATCGTGCGCCATCCCGAGCTGTTCGCGCTTCACGTCGCGCATGTCGATTGCGATGCCTTCTATGCCAGCGTGGAGAAGCGCGACCGGCCGGAGCTTGCGGCGCGGCCGGTGATCGTGGGCGGCGGGGTGCGCGGCGTGGTTTCGGCGGCCTGCTACGTGGCGCGGATATATGGCGTGCGCAGCGCGATGCCGATGTTCAAGGCGCTGAAGGCCTGCCCCGACGCGGTGGTGATCAAGCCCGACTTCCGCAAATACACCGCCGCGGCGCGGCAGATCCGCGGACTGATGGAGGCGCTGACGCCGCTGGTGCAGCCGCTGTCGATCGACGAGGCGGTGCTTGACCTGGCCGGCACCGAGGCCTTGCACGGCGCGCCGCCGGCGGCGGTGCTGGCGCGGTTCGCGCGCGCGGTGGAGGCGCAGGTGGGGGTGACGGTGTCGGTCGGGCTGGCGCGCAACCGGCTGATGGCCAAGATCGCGGCCGGGCGGGACAAGCCGCGCGGGTTCTGCGTGATCGGGGGCGAGGCGGCCGCGCTGCTGGCGCCCGAGCCGGTGCGGCTGCTGCCGGGGATCGGGCCGGCCTTCGCGAAGCGGCTGGAGGGGCTGGGGATCACGAAGCTCGCGCATCTCCAGGTGCTGGATGACCGCGCGGCGCGGCGGCTTCTGGGCGATGACGGGCCGGGGCTGGTGCGCCGCGCGCGGGGCGAGGATGCGCGGCTGGTCGACCCGGCGCGGGAGACGAAGTCGGTGAGCGCGGAGACGACGTTCGACGCCGACCTGTGCGATGCCGTGTCGCTGGAGCGGCATCTGTGGCTTCTGTCGGAGAAGCTGGGCGGGCGGCTGAAGCAGGCCGACCTGGCGGCGGGCGGGGTGGTGCTGAAGCTGAAGACGGCGGGGTTTGCGCTGCGCACGCGCACGCAGCGGCTGGCCGGGCCGACGCGGCTGCCGGACCTGCTGTTCGAGACGGGGCGGATGCTGCTGGCGCGCGAGATCGACGGCACCGCGTATCGGCTGATCGGCATCGGGGCGGCGCCGCTGCTGCCGGGTTCGGCGGCCGACCAGCCGGACCTGGCCGACCCGTCGGCGCCGCGGCGGCTGGCGGCGCAGACGGCGATCGACGCGCTGCGGACGAAGTTCGGGGCGGGGGTGATCGCGAAGGGACGGGGGATGGGGTGAGGCCGGCCCTGCGGGGCCATCGCGACCGGGAAGCAGGGCTTAGTAATTATGATATCGAAACAATAACGGCGCGATGCCGCGCGGCGGCTCAGGCGGGTTTTGCGCGGATCAGGTGGGGGTGCAGGGGCCAGCGGGCGGCGGCGCGGGGGCACATCTCCTGCGGCGGGCGCGGGAAGAGCCGGGCGCGTTCCGGCTCGGGCGGTTCGGGCCTGGCGATGCGGCGGGGTGCGGGTGCCGGCGTTGGCTTGGGCGCGGGCCTGGGTGGTCTGGGCTTGCGGGGGCGCGGGTCGGGCAGGGCGAGCATGCGGAAGACGTAGCTCAGCGTGCCGGCGGCGCGGGGGCAGGCGGCGATGAGCGCGGCCGTCTCGGGTTCGGCGAGGAAGGCCTTCAGGGCGTGGTGGACATAGGCCGCCTCGTGCTTGAGCAGCTTGAGGAACCAGCCGCACCGGCGCGGGAAAGGATGCGGCGCCGCTTGCGGGCCGGTGCGGGGTGCGCGCGGGCGCGGGAGGCGGGGTTCGGCCGGCGCGGGGGCGGGGAATTCGCCGGCGGCGTGGCGGATGGCGAGCTTGGCGAAGCGCAGCTCGACGCGGCGGAGATATTTCCAGAGGGGGAGGATCAGCGGGGCGTAGGCGGTGCGCAAGAAGCGGTCGGCGATCAGCGCGCGCAGGCGCTGCAGCACCGGGCCGAGGGCGGGTGCCACCGTGGTCAGGGCCGCCTCCGGCAGTTGCACCGCGTGGATGTTCATTTTTTGTTCTTATCATTGCGCGCAGGGCTGGGCAAGAGGAATTTTGTCTGATCCCAGCCGCAGCGAAGATTGCCCGACAAGAGCGGACAGGCTGGCGGCCACCCTCACCCCGACCCTCTCCCGCACGCGGGAGAGGGAGCAGAGAGCCAGCATTTTCGAGTTGCCACCGCGGAGCGGTTGCCACCCCCTCCCCCATCCTTGGTCCGCGCTTCGCGGCCCAAGCCCGCGAGGGGAGGAGGTAGGAAGGGGCGTGGTTGTCAGGCGCCCAGGCGGAAGCCCTGGTAGCCCTGGGCGGCGATGTCGGTGCAGAGGTCGCGGTAGCGTTTCATGCCGCCGGCATAGGGCATGAACATGCGCGGCTTGCCCGGGACGTTGGCGCCCAGTACCAGGAATGGCCGGCCAGCGGCAGCAGGGTGGCGTGGGCGGCCTCGTTGACCTGGGTGGCCCAGGTCGCGGCCGCTTCGGGGTCGGCGTCGATCGTCGGGATGGACCGGGCAGATGGGCGATGCAGGCGGTGACCCATTCGACGTGCTGCTCGATGGCGACCGGCATGTTGCACAGCACCGAGGGGCTGCCGGGGCCGGTGAGGGTGAACAGATTGGGGAAGCCCGGGACCTGGAGGCCGAGCCAGGTGGCGGGGCCGGCGCGCCAGGCCTCGGCCAGGGTGAGGCCGTCGCGGCCGGTGAGGTTCATGCGCAGCAGCGGGCCGGTCATGGCGTCGAAGCCGGTGGCGAAGACGATGATGTCGAGCGGATGCCGGGCGCCCGAGCGCAGTTCGATGCCGGCGGGCACGATGCGCGCGATCGGGTCGGCGCGGACGTCGACCAGGGTGACGTTGGCGCGGTTGAAGGTCTCGAAATATCCGGTGTCGATCGGCGGGCGCTTGGCGGCGTAGGGGTGGTCGATGTCGGCGAGCACGGCCGCGGTGCGCGGATCGCGCACGATTTCCCGGATCTTGCCCTTGATGAAGCCGGCCGCCGTGTCGTTGGCGGCCTTGTCGGCCAGCAGGTCGCGGAAGGCGGCGCGGAACTGGAGGCCGCCCTTCTCCCAGGCCGCCTCGTAGATGTCCTGCCGCTCGGCGGCCGAGACGTCGAAGGCGTCGCGCTCGGCGATGCGGAACGGGTGGCCGTTGGGCGTGTCGTGCATGGTGGCGCGAATCTCGGCCTGGCTGCGCTGCACCCAGGCCTGGAATTCGGGCGTGAGCGGCGCGTTGCGCGCGGGCACGCTGTAGTTGGCGGTGCGCTGGAAGACGGCGAGATGCGCGGCGGTCTCGGCGATGACGGGGGCGGCCTGGATGCCGGTGGAGCCGGTGCCGATCATGCCGACGCGCCGGCCGTGGAAATCGACGCCGCCGTGCGGCCACTCGCCGGTGTGGTACCAGGCGCCGGCAAAATCGGCGAGGCCGGGAATGGCGGGCACGTTGGCCGAGGACAGGCAGCCGACGGCGGTGATCAGGAACGGGGCGCTGTGGCGGGCGCCGTCCTGGGTTTCCACATGCCAGCTTCCGCCATCCCAGCGGGCGGCGACGACGCGGGCGTTGAAGCGGAAGCTGCGGCGCAGGTCGAAGCGGTCGGCGACGTGGTTGAGGTAGCGCAGGATCTCGGGCTGGGCGGGGTAGCGCTCGGTCCAGCGCCATTCGGCGAAGCAGGTCCGCGGAGAAGCCAGCAACAGGAGTGGCTCTCCACCGCGCAGCGGGTGCCGGGATAGCGGTCGAGACAGGTGCCGCTGACGTCGGCCGCCTCCAGCCCCAGGACGTTCAGGCCCAGGCGGTCGCGCAGGCAGTGCATCTGGTAGAGGCCGGCGAAGCCGGCGCCGACGATGATCGCATCGAGGGCGGGGGCATCGAGCGCGGGGGCGCCGCGGTCAGCCGACATGGATTGCTTCCCAGAATCCGAAGCACCCGCCGATATCGGCCATGGACGGGCGTGGCCGCTCGTAGCTCCAGGCGGCCCGGGCATGGCGGCGGCCGCCTGCAAGCACGTCGTAGAACTGCACGCCATGCGGGCATCTGAGGGTCGCGGCGGCGTCCGCGCCGAACGCTCCAGCCAGTCCTGGCGCACCGCGCCGGGCGGGAAATAGGCGTAGCCGGCGCGCTCGACGATGTCGGTGCTGTCGGCGACGATGCAGCCATCCACCACGGCCTTCATGGCGAACCTCCGTTGCGAACAGACAGGCTAGCCCACCGCTTCCGGCTTGGCACGGGACTTGTATGCTTCCGCTCGCACATCACGGAGCATTGCCATGCCGGACCTCCAGGAGCGGGGCACCCAGGAACCGAAGCTGCTGACGCCGGGGCCGGTGAACATCTCGCTCTCCACGCGCCAGGCGATGCTGACCAACCGCGCCTCGGGCGGCGAGGAGTTCCATGCCGACCTGACGCTCGCGCGCGACTACATGGTGGGGCTGGTCGCCGGCGGCCGGGCCTATACCGCCATTCCGCTGCCCGGCAGCGCGACCTATGCCAACGAAGCGGTGATCGCCGCCCTGGTGCCGCCGGGCGGCAAGCTGCTGGTGCACAGCAACGGCGTCTACGGCGACCGGCTGATCGAGATCTGCGCCCATCTGCGCACGCCCCATGCGGTGATCCGCACGCCGCCCTTCACGCCGGCGACCGGTGCGCAGTTCGAGGCCGCATTGCTGGCCGACCCGGCGATCACCCATGTGATGGTGGTGCATTGCGAGACCAGCACCGGGGTGCTGAACCCGCTGGAGGAGGTGGCCGCGCTGTGCCGCACGCATGCCAAGGGGCTGCTGATCGACGCGGTGGCGAGCTTCGGGGCGATCGAGATCGACGCGCCGCGGCTCGGCTTCCAGGCGGTGACCGTGTCGTCGAACAAGTGCATGCAGGGGGCGCCGGGCATCGGCTGGGCGATCGTGCAGCACACGGCGCTGGAGAACGCCAAGACCAACGCGCCGTCGCTGGTGCTGGATCTGTGGGACCAGAACCAGCACATGGACCGGACCGGCACGTTCCGCTTCACCCCGCCGACGCAGGTGCTGGCCGCCTTCGCCCAGGCCTGCCGCGAGCATCTGGCCGAGGGCGGCAGCGCCGCGCGGCTGGCGCGCTACCGGGCCAACTGGCGGCGGCTGGTGGACGGCATGCGGCAGATGGGCTTCGTGACGGTGGTGCCGGACGCGTTCGCCTCGCCCATCGTTGCCACCTTCCACAACCCGGTGCATCCGGCGTTCAGCTTCCAGAAGCTGTTCGAGGGCATGAAGGCGCGCGGCTTCATCATCTTCCCCGGGCGGCTGGCGCTGGCCGACACGTTCCGCATCGGCTGCATGGGCGACCTGACCGAGCAGGACATGGCGGACGCGATGGACGCGATCGCGGCGACGATGCGGGCGATGGGCGTGCCCGGCTTCGGGCATACCGAGGCGGGGTGATGCCGGCCCCGGCGCGCGGTCTCCGCGCCGGCTTGCCGTGGTGGCGGCACCTGCCTCGCCGGCGAAATCCGTGCGGCCGGCATGTCGCAGGGAAGTTGAACAACGAGGCGGCGAGGCAGCGAGAACGGGACCGGCGGTTGCCATGCCCCCGCATTCACGCGTTTTCGGCCTGGTGCGACAGCGGCTGGGCGATGTCCGCCGATCAACACGCGTGGGGTGCGATATCGGGATCGCGAACCCTCTTGCGTGGTGCGGTTGCCGCCCCTCTCCCAGCCTTGGCCCGCTCTTCGCGGCCCAAGCCCACAATGGGGGGGGGAAGAGAGTGCAGGGTCTCCCTGGATGCGTGCGACAGGTGAATCCGGTCGGCGCAGCAGCCAACCGGACTGCACCGCAGTCCGTCTGACGTTGCTCGCCAAAACAACGCGCTGGCGTGGAAGGCGGCGTCAGGGGCGGGCGCGGCGGTTGGCGGCGAGCTCGGCCGGGGTGAGGCGGAAGCTGACATAGATGGTGTAGGCGGAGGCCGGGCGCTCGGCGCTGACCGGGAAGTCGAGCTCGACGGGGTCGGCGGTGACGGCGACCTGGTCCACGTTG
>JBGAIK010000271.1:0-6134 GCA_044225615.1 Acetobacteraceae bacterium
CCGGCCGACCACGACCGGCAGGAGCGGCAATGGCAGTAGCCCATGCGGCTTGGCGTGCCGGTCACCTCGATCGCGACGCCGCCGCAGAAGCAGGCACCCTTGTAGGCTGGCATGCCGCTACCCCCTCAATGCCCGCTTCGCCACGCCCGCCAGGAACCCCGACGCATTTGGCAGGATGTCGTCGTTGTAGTTGTAGCGGTCGTTGTGCAGCTCGCGGCCCGGCTCGGCCGGCCCGTTGCCGATCCACACGAAGGCGCCCGGCCGCTCGCGCAGGAACCAGGAGAAATCCTCGCCCGTCATCGCCGGCAGCAGGTCGCGGCGGAACGGGATGCCGCTGGCATCGCAGGCCTCGGCGGCGAGATCGGCCTCGGCCTTGTGGTTCACCGTCGCGCTGATGCCATAGGGCATCTGGAAATCCACCGTCATGCCGAAGGTCGCCGCGACCCCGTGCACCACGCGGGCCACGCTTTCCTCCAGCACCTTCCAGGTCTTGTCGTTGAAGTAGCGCGCGGTGCCCTTCATGATCACGCGCTGCGGGATCACGTTGCCGGCAATGCCGCCCTCGATGGCGCAGATCGACACCACCGCGCTGTCCAGCGGATCGACGTTGCGCGCCACGACGGATTGCAGCGCCACGATCATGTGCCCCGCCGCCACCATCGGATCGCGCGTCAGATGCGGCATCGCGCCATGGCCCGAATGCCCCTCGATACCGATCGTGATGCGGCAGCCGCCGGCCATCACCGCGCCGTCATGGATCGCCACCGTCCCGGCCTCCAGCCCCGGCCAGTTGTGGTAGCCGAAGATCTTCTCCATCGGGAAGCGCTCGAACAGCCCGTCCTTGATCATGTTCATCGCCCCGCCGGCCCCCTCCTCGGCGGGTTGGAAGACGAGCTGCACCGTGCCGCTCCAGTCGGTGTCGCGCGCCAGCAGGGCGGCCGCGCCCAGCAGGCTGGTGGTGTGCCCGTCATGCCCGCAGGCATGCATCACGCCCGGATTGGTCGAGGCATAGTCGAGCCCCGTCGCCTCCATGATCGGCAGCGCGTCCATGTCGGCCCGCAGCCCCACGCTGCGGTTCGACTGCCCGCGGCTGATCGTGGCCACCACCCCGGTGCCGCCCACGCCGGCGGTGAAGGGAATGCCCAGCTCCTTCAGTTTCTCGCAGACAAAGGCAGATGTGCCCTTTTCCTGAAGCGAAAGCTCAGGATGAGCATGCAGATGCCGGCGCCACCCGGTCAGCGTTTCGGCGAGGGTCTTGTCCATCCCCGCAGCATCCCACCGGACGCGACGCATGGCCAGGGGGCAGCCCCGCCGACGTCTCGGACGGGCAACTGAACAAATTTCCCCGATCGCGGCGACCCGCGCCCGGGTCTGCCGTTATCTCGCCACTTAGTCATCGCAGGTTGTGGTCCATGGAAGTATTTCGCCGCGCTTTCGGCCTCGGGGAACTCGCGATGAACCGTCTGGTTGTCGTCTCCAATCGCGTGCCCCTGCCCTCCTCCGGCCAGCAGGCCGGCGGCCTGGCGGTCGCACTCGACGGGTTGATGGAGAAGCGCGGCGGGCTGTGGTTCGGCTGGAGCGGCCGGGTCGCGCCCGATGCGGCCGGGTCGGAACCGCGCATCGAGAGCGCCGGCGCCGTGGACTACGCCACCGTGGACCTCACCCAGGAGGAGCACGACCGCTACTACAACAATTTCTCCAACGGCATGTTGTGGCCGCTGCTGCACACCATGCCGGAGCTGATGAAGTTCGACCGCCGCGACGCCCAGGTCTACCGCACGGTGAACGAGCGGCTCGCCGGCGTGCTCGCCACCCTGCTTCAGCCCGGCGACCTGGTCTGGGTGCACGACTACCACATGCTGCACATGGCCACCGCGCTGCGCGACCGCGGCGTGCGCAACCCGATCGGCTTCTTCCTGCACATCCCCTTCGCCTCGCCCGACGTGCTGGGTGCTGCGCCGCAGATGGCCGGCCACGTGCGCGACCTGCTGGCCGCCGACGTCGTCGGCTTCCAGACCGACAACGACATGGCCAACTTCATCGCCGCCGCCACCACGCTCGCCGGCGCCGCCCGCGTCTCGTCGAGCGCGCTGGCCTTCAACGGCCGCCGCGTCCGGCTCGGCGTCTTTCCGGTGGAGATCGAGTGCCACGCCTTCGCCCGCATGGCCGCCGAGATGGAGCAGTCCGAGGGCTGCCAGCGCCTGCGCAGCAGCCTGCACGGCCAGAAGCTGATCCTGGGGATCGACCGGCTCGACCCCACCAAGGGGCTGATGCAGCGGCTCGACGGCTACCGCCGCCTGCTTGAGAAGCATGACGACCTGCGCCGCCAGGTCACCCTGCTCCAGGTCGCCGCCACCTCGCGCAAGGAAGTGGTCAGCTACCGCGACCTGCGCGACGCGCTCGACCATGCGGCCGGCGGCCTCAACGCCGACCTGGGAGAGCCCGACTGGGTGCCGCTGCGCCTGCTGTCCAAGGCCAGCGTGCGTCCGGCCGTCGCCGGCTACATGCGCCTCGCCCGCGTCGGCCTGGTCACTCCGCTGCGCGACGGCATGAACCTGGTGGCCAAGGAATTCGTAGCCGCCCAGAACCCGGCCGACCCCGGCGTGCTGGTGCTGTCCCGCTTCGCCGGCGCCGCCCGCCAGCTGGAGGCGGCGCTGCTGGTCAATCCGCACGACGCCGATGCCATGGCGGACGCGCTGGACCAGGCGCTGCGCATGGGCCTCGCCGAGCGCCAGGCCCGCTGGCGCGCGCTGTGGGAGGCGATCGAGCACCGCTCGCCGGTGGTCTGGGGCCGGTCCTTCGTCGCCGCGATGCTGCGCGCCGCCGGCGGCACCAGCGCCCGGCTGCCGCGCCAGCCCGGCCTGCCGCCGGTGGAGATCGCGGCCACCGCGCCGGCGATCCCGTTCGAGCATGCCGACCTCGCGGCCGCTGCCATGCCGCAGCGGCTCAACTGACCTGCGGAACGATCAGCCTGTGACGCATTTCACACCCCCGTGATACCGGCTGGCCTAAAAACGGCGTTCGGCTGGCCCGGCGGCCCGCCCGGACAGAGGATCACGATGGCGGGCGTACGGGACGGCGAATTCGAAGGCTGCGACTTCTGCAAGTCGGGGCACGTGATCATCCGCGACGAGGTGCTGCGGTTCCGCCAGGCCACCCAGTTCGGGGTGGTCCACTGCGAGGTCTGCGTGCCGGTGGGCCGGTGCGATTCCTGCGGCTCGGCGCATGTCGATGCCGAGGCCGACGCGGCCATCCGCGGCGCGGTGGACCGCGCCCGCACCGAGCTGATGGCGCCCGCCGCCCCGCTCAAGCCTTCGCGGCCTGGCCGCTCAAGCCTTCGCGGCCTGGATCGTCAGGTTGATGAACGGGTGCTTCACCGGGTCGACGATCGCGGCATAGGCGAAATGCTCCTGCGCGCCGTGCGGGTCCTGCACCCAGTAGGCGCGCAGCGTGCGCACGGCGGCAAACAGCTGCGAGCTGGAATCGTCCACCACCTTCGCCCATTGCTGGTTGGCCTCCCACGAATCGTAGCCCCACAGCGTGCGGTACGAATTGCGCTGGCCGACCGCGCCAATGTAGGTGCCGAGATAGGCGACGCCGGTCATCACCTTCTTGCAGCCCTCGGCGATGAACGCCTCGTTCCGGGCGAGGAAATCGTGGAACTCCTGCATGTTGCCGTAGGGAACCGTGAACCGCCATTCGGTGATCAGGGGCGCGAGCCCCGGGCCGGCCGCCATGCGTTCCTGCGTGGCCAGCGGGTTGACGAACTGGTCGGAGCGGATCTCGCTGACCTGGACCTCCGCCACCGGCTGGGCGGGCAGCCCGCGGCGGCGGATCAGGGCGCCGATCTCCCTGGTGCTGAACGGTGCTGTCACGTCACGCTCTCCCTTCGCTATGAACGGTCTGCCGGACGGGAGCCTCGCATCACTCCCGATACGTTTACAAGCTTCATCGCAATCAGGTCGTCAAGTGCCGCCGCCACCTGCCGGCGCGCCTCGTCGAGGTCGATCAGCGGCTCCACCTCGGCATGGTAGAGGCGGGCGATGGTTTCCTGGTCGGTGCCGTCGCACAGCGCCAGCACCAGCCAGGCGGTGGTGTTGAGCGTGTAGAGCTGCGGCACGGAAGGCTGGTAGACGAGGCAGAACCCCATCTCCGGCACCGGCCGCAGCCGCAGGTCAGCGCGCTGCTCATAGAAGCTGTTCGGGGAGGACACGCAGGTCCACTCCATCGTTGAGGTGGGCGCAGAACGGATCGGGCGCCGTCCAGCTGCCGTGGAAAGCATAGGCGGTGGACCGGCAGCCGCCGCCGGCACCATGGGATGCGGCGGTGCAGTCGGGGCAGGCATGGTCCACCCGGCCCGCGCGCAGCCGCCGGTAGAGATCGTTGCCGGACCAGGACTGGAAGAACGGCACCTCCCGGACATCGCCGTGGTCGACGTATTCGCGCAGGTACATGCAGCCGATCGAGCGGCCGTGCGCGGTGACGGCGGCGGCCTGCCAGCAGCAGTTGCGGTCGCGCGGGTGCCAGGACTGCATCACGCCGAGCCCCTCGGGCGGACGCAGCGCCGCGATCGCCGCCATCTGCTCGTCGAGCGAGAGGGCGAGTTCCCGCCAGCGCCGCTTCGCCCGGCCGAGCGGGTAGAGCCGCAGGATGCCGACCCGTGCGCAGCCGATGCCGTGCGCCAGTGCCAGGATGGCCTGCAATTCCGGGGCGGTGTGCCGGGTCAGGATCACCAGCAGGTCGGTGGCAATGCCGGCAGCGACCAGCGCCCGCGCGCCCCGCACGGCGGCATCGAAGCTGCCGGGGCTCCCGGTCGCCGCGTCATGCGTATCGGGCGTGGCGCCGAGCACGTCCACGAACATCCGCCCCACCCCGATGCGCTTCAGCCGCGCGGCCAGCGGCGCGTCAATCAGCGTGCCGTGGGTGCGCACCAGCGTCATCATCCGCGGGCAGCAATGTTCCAGCAGATCGACGAAATCGGGCCGCAGGAACGGCTCGCCGCCCTCGAAATAGG
Source organism: Acetobacteraceae bacterium (assembly GCA_044225615.1). GTDB lineage: Bacteria > Pseudomonadota > Alphaproteobacteria > Acetobacterales > Acetobacteraceae > CAIYPH01. The sequence continues at coordinate 5,015 of JBGAIK010000271.1, forward strand.
CCTGGATCACGCCGCCCTCGGCCAGCTCGTCGATGAAGCGGGTCCATTCCGCGAGCGTCAGCTCCGGCGGCGCGTCGGGCCGGTTGCAGTCGGCATAGCAATGGCTGCAGGCCAGCGGGCAGGTCTCGGTCACGGAAAGGGTGATCTTGGGCGGCAGCTCGAAACGCGGCGTGGCCGGGCCGGGCGGCGGGAGGAAGCCGATGATGCTGTCCATGCCGAGTTCCTCCCGTCAGACGCAGTCGTGCTCGATCCCGGCGAGCTCGGCCTGGGCACGGCGTTGCAGGGCGGCCGCCCCCTGGCTGCCGGCGAGCTCGGCGGCACGGCACAGCGTGGCGGCGGCGACGGCGGCGCGGCCCTGCGCAAGCTCGAAGCGGGCGCGCAGGCGCAGGAGCTCGGCGTCGATGAACTGGGCGTCGATCGCGGCCGATTCGGCCAGGCCCTCGGCCACCAGCGCCAGGCCCTGCGCGGCATCGCCGAGCCGCAGGCAGGTCTCGGCGGCGAGCGCGAGGCTGTAGGGCACGAACAGCCGGGCGCCGGTGGCGCGATAGGCGGCCAGCCCATCACGGATGCGGACGAGGCCGGGGCCCGGCTCGTCATGCGACAGCGCCCAGCCGTGCAGCACCGTGGCCCAGGCCTGCCAGTAGGGCAGCGCGTTGACGGTGGCGACCTCCAGCGCCTCGGCCGACAGGGCCAGCACGCTTTCCGGATCACCCCGCAGCTGGGCGGCGGCGGCCGACATGCACAGCGCATAGGCCATGTCCATCGGCAGCCGGCCGAGGGTCCGGGCGCGCTCCAGGCTCTCGGCGCACAGCGCGTCGCCGGTCTCCTGGTCGCCGTTGAAGCATTCGACCCAGCCGAGATTGACCAGCCCGACCACGCCGGTATCGGTCTCGGTCAGCCTGCCCTCGCCTGGGGTGGCATGGACGCGGTACTGGACCAGGGCGGAGCGCAGCAGGCGCCGGCCGGTGCGGATGTCGCCGCGGCAGAACAGGCACCAGCCCAGCCGGCGCTGCGCGGCCATGATCTGCGCCGGGTCGCCGACCGCGTCGGCCAGGTCGATCTGGCGCTGGCACATCTCCTGCGCCAGGCGCAGCGGGCCGCGCACCTGGTAGTAGGAGTT
>JBGAIK010000272.1:0-6129 GCA_044225615.1 Acetobacteraceae bacterium
GCCCTCGCCGCCGCTGGCCGGGCCCGCGCCCGCCTCTTCGCCGTCGAACCGATCGGCCAGCGCCTCGACGCGCTGCGCACCGATGTCCTGCACGCATGGTCGCGTCGCCAAACCCGCCCTATATAGTGGCCGTCTCTTCTCCCTCGCCCCCCATCGGGGGGAGAGGGCCGGGGTGAGGAAGGCGGCCGCCGGCCCCTCCATCGTTCCGGTCAACCCGTCCTGGAGCCCGCCATGGCCGAAGCCGTCCCCACGCAAGACCAGGTGCCCGTCACCGTGCTCACCGGCTATCTCGGCGCCGGCAAGACCACCCTGCTCAACCGCATCCTCAGCGAGCAGCACGGCAAGAAATATGCCGTGGTGATCAACGAGTTCGGCGAGCTCGGCGTCGACAACGACCTCGTCGTGGACACCGACGAGGAGGTGTTCGAGATGAACAACGGCTGCATCTGCTGCACCGTCCGCGGCGACCTGATCCGCATCGTCGGCGGCCTGATGAAGCGCCGCGACAAGTTCGACGGCATCATCATCGAGACCACCGGCCTCGCCAACCCGGCCCCCGTCGCCCAGACCTTCTTCGTCGACGACACCGTGCGGTCCAAGACCCGCCTCGACGCCATCGTCACCGTGGTCGATGCCAAGCACCTGCCCCAGCGCCTGATCGACAGCGCCGAGGCCGAGGAGCAGGTCGCCTTCGCCGACGTGATCATCCTGAACAAGACCGACCTCGTCACCGCGGACGAGCTGGCGGCCGTGGAAGCGCAGATCCGCAAGATCAACCCGATCGCCCGCATCCACCGCACCACCAAGGGCGACGTCCCGGTCACCGAGCTGCTCGACCAGGGCGCCTTCGACCTCGAGCGCATCCTCGCCCACGCGCCCGCGTTCCTCACCTCCGACGAGCACGAGCACAACGACGAGATCGCCTCCATGAGCTTCGAGGTCGATCGCCCGATCGACCCGGAGAAGTTCAACGCCTGGATGGGCCCGCTGCTCACCGACCAGGGGGCGAACATCCTGCGCGCCAAGGGCATCCTCGCCTATCCGGGGGAGGACCGGCGCTACGCCTTCCAGGCCGTCCACATGATCGCCGATGGCGGCTTCATCGGTCCCTGGAAGGAGGGCGACCCCCGCCGCAGCCGCATGGTCTTCATCGGCCGCGACCTCAACCGCCCGCGCCTGCGCCGCGGCTTCGAAGCCTGCCAGGCCGACTGACCCGTGAGCGAGACCGTCTCCGCCGACCACGTGCTCGCCACGCGCGGCCGCCAGCAGGCGCTGGACGCCTACGTGGTCGCCGCCGCCTTCGCCCGTTCCGGCAGCCAGTGCGCCTTCGCCCTCGGCGACGGCACCCTGGCCGTCGCGGCACCCGCCACCGAGGAATGGCCGCGCCACCCGGTGCATGAGGGCGCGATCCTCTCCATGGCCCCCGACGCCGCCCCCGAGGGCTGGATCACCGGCGGCGATGACGGCCGCTTCTACCGCGTCGCCGCCGACGGCACCGTCGCCCTCATCGCCCCCTTCGGCATGCGCTGGGTGGAGAACGTCGCCAGTTGGACCGACGGCGCGAAAACCCAGCTCGTCGCCTGCTCCGCCGGCAAGCGCGTCGCCGTCTACAACGCCAGGGACGACGAGCTGAAGGTGGTCGAGCACCCCTCCACCGTCACCGGCCTGGCCTTCGACGCCAAGGGCAAGCGCTTCGCCGCCTCGCATTACGGCGGCGCCAGCGTCTCCTTCGTCGGCTCCAGATCGGCCGCCCCGCGCAAGCTCGACTGGAAGGGCAGCCACACCGGCATCGCCTTCTCGCCCGACGGCGACAACGTGGTCACCGCCATGCAGGAGAATTCGCTGCATGGCTGGCGCCTGTCCGACACCCAGCACATGCGCATGTCGGGCTACCCGTCCAAGTGCCGGGCGCTTTCCTTCACCCGCAACGGCAAGTGGCTCGCCACCTCGGGCGCCGATTCGGTCGTGCTGTGGCCGTTCTTCGCCGGCGGCCCCATGGGCAAGCCGCCGACCGAGCTGGCCGGCGGCGATGGCGTGCTGTGCACCCTGGTCGCCTGCCACCCGCAGAACGACCTCGTCGCCGCCGGCTTCGCCGACGGGCTCGTGGTGATCGCCGACATCGCCTCGGCCCGCATCCTGCCGGTCGCCGGCCCCGGCCGCGGCCCGGTCTCGGCCCTGTGCTGGAGCCCGGACGGCGCCCACCTCGCCTTCGGCACCGAAACCGGCTTCGCCGCCGTCGTCGATCTGTCCAAGAAGTGAAGGCTGGGGGAGGGGCCGCAGCCGCGCCGGCCCCGCCATCGAAGGAGCACGCCATGGAATACCTCGAAGCCGGCGGCATGACGCTGCCCAAGCTGGGCCTGGGCACATTCCGGCTCACCGGCGAGGCCGGCACGCAGTCGATCCTTGGCGCCCTCGATCTCGGCTACCGCCACATCGACACCGCCCAGCGCTACGCCAACGAGGACGCGGTCGGCGCCGCCATCGCCGCCACCAGCGTGCCCCGCGCCGACATCCACCTCACCACCAAGGTCTGGTGGGACAGCCTGGCGCCGGCCGACATGCGCCGCTCGATCGAGGGCAGCCTCACGGCGCTGCGCACCCCCTATGTCGACCTGTTCCTGATCCACTGGCCGACGCGGGAGATGGATCTCGGCGCCGCCCTCGGCGAGCTCATGCGCATCCGGGCCGAGGGCCTCGCCCGCCACATCGGCGTCTCCAACTTCACCGTGCCCCTGCTCAAGCGCGCCCTCGACGAGTTCGGCGCCCCCCTCGTCTGCAACCAGGTCGAGTACCACGTCCTGCTCGGCCAGGCGAAGCTGCTCCCCTTCATGCAGTCCCGCGGCATGGCGCTCACCGCCTACAGCCCGCTCGCCCAGGGCCGCCTCGCCGACCACCCCGACCTCGCCCGCATCGCGCGCAAGCACGGCGCCACCCCCTCCCAGGTCGCGCTGCGCTGGCTGTTCGACCAGCCCTTCGTCGGCGCCATCCCCAAGGCCGCCCGCCCCGAAAGCCAGCAATCGAATCTCGATGCGCTGAATCTGCGCCTGGACGACACCGACCGTGCCGCCATCGCCGCCCTGCCCAAGGATGTCCGCTGCGTCAGCCCCGGCTGGCACCCGGGCTGGGACTGACCGCCATGCGCCGGCGCGCCCTGCTTGCCGCGCTCGCCGCCCTGCCGGTGGCGGCGCCGGCCTTCGCCCAGCGCGCCGACGGCCGGACCCTGCTGGACCTGTCCGGCCCGGCCCTCTCGCCCGGCCTCGTCCACATGACCCCCGGCGTGTTCCGCGTCGCGCCCGCCGGGCAGGTCGAAGCCCTCTGCCTGCCCAGCAACGGGCGCTGGCTCAGGGTCGAGCGCACGCCCACGCCCTGCCCGATCGACCCGGCCACCGGCGAGCCGCCGGCGGCGCTGAAATCGGTCTCCACCCCCGCGGCCGAGAACGCCCCGGCGATGGTGGTCTGGAACCTCGGCCTCACCACCGAGGAGTGGCGCCGCGCCCAGGCGCCCGGCGCCGGCCCGGCGCAGCGCCAGATCGCCCGCGCCGCCCGCATCACCGGCGAGCCCGGCGCGCTGCGCTGGCGCTTCGACAGCGACGCGCTGCCCGCGGCGATGCAGGGCGAGATCCCCGGCTCCGGCACCGGCTTCCAGCTCGGCATGGTCTGGGGCCAGCGCCAGTTGCCCGCCGTCTTCGAAGGCCGCTCCCAGGGCCTGCTGGTCGAGACCCGGCTCGCCATGCCGCGGCTCGACGTCGCGGGCGGGGCGACCACCGGCGTCACCATCGGCCTCGTCTTCCAGCTGCCCGACACCCAGGGCCGGGTGCAGCCGATCATCTTCATCGTCGGCCTGTTCAACAGCAAGATCGCCCGCCCCGGCGAGCGCGTCGCCTCCGACGGCCGCAACGACTTCGTCGAGGTGGCGCTGAGCCGCGAGGCGCGGCTGGTGGACCAGGTCTCCGGCACCATCGCCGGCCGGCCCTGGCCGGGCATGGCCCCCTTCGCGTTCCGGCTCAACCGCGACACCTTCGCCCGGCTGGTCCAGGCGCTCAGCGCCGCCCGCCAGGCCAAGGGCCAGACCGCCCTGATCGGCGACCTCGACCGCCTCCGCCTCAAAAGCGTCAGCCTGCGCAACGAAAGCCGCGAGCTCGCCCGCGGCCATGTCCGCATCACGCTCGACACCGCCCTGCTCCGCGTCTCCCGCCTGGGTGGGTAGGACTACGGCTCCACGAAGCCCATCATCTGCGGTCGCTCCACCTTGCGCGCCTCCCACGAGGTCAGCGGGCTGTCGATCCCGAGTTCGTCGAACCGGTGCTTGATCCGCCGGTTCAGCTCGCGCCGCACCGCCCATCGCCCGGAGGCGGTGGTCTTGATCCGTCCCTGCATCAGCCAGGTGGTGCCGGTGAACTTCTCCACCCCCCAGATCTCCACGTCGTCCAGGATGATCGCCGACCATTCCTCGTCGGTCCGCATCCCGTTGGCGATCTCCCGCACCAGCTCCATGATCCGGTCCGGCTCCTCGTTCACCCCCACCGTGACGTCGATCATCGCGAAGCCGAAATCCCGCGTCATGTTGGTCACCGTGGTCACCGCGCTGAACGGGATGATGTGCACCGACCCGTCGCCCGACCGCAGCCGGATGGTCCGCACCGACAACGCCTCCACGCCGCCGGACATCCCCGCCAGGGTCACCGCATCGCCCACCTGCATCGCGTTCTCCAGCAGCAGGAACAGCCCGGTGATGATGTCCTGCACCAGCTTCTGGCTGCCGAAGCCGATGGCCAGCCCCACCACGCCGGCGCCGGCCAGCAAGGGTGCGATGTTCACCCCGATCTCGCTCAGCACCGACAGCCCCGCCACCAGCCCCAGGCTGATCATCAGCGCGGTCCGCGCCATCGGCAGGAGCGTCCTGAGCCGCGCCGACCTGGCAAGCTGCGAATCCCGGGCCAGCCGGGCGAGGTGCCGCGCGATCGCCAGGTTCACCAGCTCCCAGGCCAGGATCGTGACCGCGAGCGTGATCGCGATCGTCGCCACCGCCGAGGCCACCCGCCCGCCCAGCCGCCCGCTGCCGAACCAGCCGAGCGCGTCGAACCCCCAGGCCTCGAGCAGGGCCACCGCCATCCCGGCCCAGACCAGGGCGCCGAGCACGAACCGGACCAGCGGGTGATAGCTGCCCACCCTTGTATCGAGCTCCGGATACCGCTCGGCCAGGCTCGCCGGCACCTTGGTCCACCGCTCCACCAGCCGCATCGCCTGCGACTGGACCAGCCGCGCCACCGCCAGGACCAGCACCGTCACCACCATCAGCCGCAACAGGCGGGAGAACCCGTCCGGCACGTTCAACGCCCACACCGTCCACAGCGCGATCAGGTAGAAGACCGCGATCAGGTGCCACACCGCCGCCACCCGCCCGCGCACCGCCCCGAACATCCCCTCGCTCGCCCCGCCGCGCAGCCAGGCCGCCACGCGCGCCCGGTTCTGCAGCACGACCACGATCAGCATCGCGTGCACCGCAAGTGCCACCAGCTTCAGCAGGGCGTCATGGGCGATGCGGTACAGCCCGAACAGCAGCCCGATCTCGGCCAGCGCATAGCCGAACACCGCCACCGCGACGATCCGCCGCATCCAGCGCTGGCCATACTCGGCCGCCTCCTCCGGGACCAGGAACAGCCGCGGCTCGCCGGGCCCGATCAGGCTCCGCAGCACGGCGGTCGCCACCCGGCAGATCGCATAGGCGTTCATCAGCCCCAGGATCACCAGCCGCGCCGTGGCGTCGGTGCCGAGCCCGGCGCCGAGCAGGGCGAAGCCGACGGCCAGGAAGGCGAGCACCGGCAGCAATTGCAGGGCGAGCCGCCCCATCACCCCCGGCACCCGGCGCAGCACGGTCAGCATGGCCACCGGCTGGCGCGACGGCTCCGTCTCCCCCGCCTCGGCCGCGTCCAGGGCCGTCCGCGCCCGTTCGTCCGCCTCGCCCTGCCGCCGCGCCGCCGCCCAGGCGGCAAGCGCCGCCCGCGGCCGGGCCAGCAGGCGGCGCAGCAGCCAGTGCGCGGCAAGCCCGGCGGCGAACACCACCGCCAGCCGCCACGCCGCGCTCACCACCATCCCGCGCGAGAACGGGTCCGTCACCAGCTGCTCGGC
>JBGAIK010000273.1:0-6184 GCA_044225615.1 Acetobacteraceae bacterium
CACTAGCTCTTTGTTTTCAGTGTCCTGTTCACCCCTACGTCCGCCATGAAGAATGGCGAACTTCGGGGACAGGACACTAGGCCAGCGCGGCCGTGAGCAGCTGGGTGTTGTGCCGCATCATCGCCTCGTAGGTCGCGGCCGGGCCGTCGGGGCGGGAGAGGGCGTCGCTGTACAGCGTGCCGCCGATGGCCACCCCGGTCTCCCGCGCGACCTGCTGGACCAGCGTGGCGCGGCTGATGTTCTCGACGAACAGGGCGCGCACGCCCTCGGCACGGATCTGCGCGATCAGGGCGGCGAGCTCGCGGGCCGAGGGCTCGCCGTCGGTGGACAGGCCCTGGGGGGCGAGGAAATCCACGTCGTAGGCGTCGCCATAATAGGTGAAGGCGTCATGCGAGGTGACGATCTTGCGGCGGGCGCGGGGGATGGGGAGCCAGGCGGCCTTGATGTCCAGCTCCAGCCGGTCCAGGCGGTCGAGATAGGCCGCGGCGGCGGCGCGATAGGCCTGGGCGCCGGCGGGGTCGGCGGCGGCAAGGCCGTCGCGGATATTGCCCACGTAGAGCTTCACGTTGGCCACTTCCTGCCAGGCATGGGGGTCGTAGGCGCCGTGGTCGTGCGCATGGCCGCCGCCATGGTGGTGGCCCTCGCCGGCGATCAGCGGGCGGATGCCGCGCGAGGCGACGACGCCCTGGCCGCGATAGCCGGCGGCGGCGGCGAGGCGCTCGGCCCAGGGCTCCAGCCCGATGCCATTGATGACCATGAGCCCGGCGGCGGCGATGGCGCTGCCGTCGGAGGGGCGGGGCTGGAAGCCGTGCGCGTCCTGCTCCGGGCCGATCAGGGAGAGGACCGTGACCCGGTCGCCGCCGAGCTGGCGGACGAGGTCGGCGAGGATCGACATGGAGGCGACCACCTTCAGCGGCGCGGCGGCGGCGGCACGGGGCAGCAGCAAGGCGGGCGCGGCGAGCAGGGTGCGGCGGGAGAGGGGCATGGTCAGAACTCCGTGCCGAGCTTGATGCGGGCCTGGATGCGGTTGAAATCGGCGAGGTTCAGCCCGGCGGTGCTGCCGGCCTCGCTGCCGGTGAGCTGGAAATCCACCGCGGCCGACAGCCAGGTGGCGCCGCCGATGCGCCAGAACAGGCTGGGGCCGGCAAAGACCGCGTCCCCGGCATAGCGGTTCAGCGCCAGCCCTTCATAGGCGCGCAGGTAGCGCACCTCGCCGCCCAGGAAGAGCCCCTTCTGCACCTGCCAGGTCAGCGCCCCGCCGATCCCGGCGGTGGAGCCGCGCTCGGTGGCGCCGCCGCGCGGGCGGAACACCTCCACGTCGTAGATCAGGTTCAGCGCGCCGAAGAGCCGGCCCTGGATCAGCTCGCGATCGAGGATCAGCTTGTTCTCCGACCCCCACCCCTTGCCGGGCTCGCCCGTGGTCTCGTCCTGGAGCCGGTAGGACGGCTCGACATGCAGGGTGAGGCCGACGCCATGCGTCTCCCGGTTCAGGAACCGCCAGCGCAACTCGGTGCCGATCCCGTCGAAGCGCACGGCATTGCGCGTGTCGGTCATGCCGCTCACGCCGCGGATGTCGCGCCAGCCGGCGAGCAGGCCGAGCGAGACCGAGATGTTGTCGGTCGCGCCATAGGAGAATTCCAGCTTGCTGCCGACCGCGGCGTAGCTGCCGTCGCGGCGCCCGGCGCCGACCACCGTCTCCAGCGCCAGGCCGCGGCTGCCGGCGGGATCGACGTCGGAGCCGAGGATGAAGCCGAACAGGCTCTCGGTCTCCACGCCCGCGGACAGCGCCGCGCGCGCCAGGGTCTGGTTGCGGAAGTCGCGCGGCTCAAGCGGCCCCTGGTCGAAGATCGCGGCCTGGGCGGCGGCGGGCAGGGCAAGCAGGCCGGCGAGGAGAAAGGCGCGCATGGCGGCTCCGAGGATTTTGGAATGTTATATTATAACATTCTTGGCCCGCCAAGGGGGTGCGCGACGCGCAGCGATCACGCTCTACCCTGCGCCGGCACAGGGCGGAGACGGCGGTGGAACGGACGGACTCGCGGCGGCGCCGGATCGCGCTGGCGGTGCTGCTGGCGGGGGCGCTGCTGCCGCCGGTGGATTTCTTCATCGTCAACGTCGCCTTGCCGTCGATGCGGCAGACGCTCGGGATCTCCGCCGCCGACGCGCAGCTGGTGCTGTCGGGCTATGCGTCGGCCTATGCGGTGTTCCTGGTGCTGGGCGGGCGGCTGGGGGATCTCTACGGGCGGCGGCGCTTCTTCGCGCTGGGGGTGGCCGGGTTCACGCTGGCCTCGGTGCTGTGCGGGCTGGCGGTGAACGGGGCGATGCTGGTGGCCGGCCGGGTGCTGCAGGGGCTGTCGGCGGCAGTGCTGGTGCCGCAGGCGCTGGGCTCGATCCGCGCGCTGTTCGCGGGGCCGGCGCTGGGGCGGGCGCTGGGGCTGTACGGGGTGACGATCGGGCTGGGCAGCGTCGCCGGGCAGTTCCTCGGCGGCGCCATCACCCAGGCCGACTGGTTCGGGCTGGGCTGGCGGATGGTGTTCCTGGTCAACGTGCCGATCGGCCTCGCGGCGCTGGCCGCGACCTATCTCGCCGTGCCCGAGACCAGCGCCGCGACGCGCCCGACGCTGGACATCGGCGGCGCGGCGCTGATCTCGCTCACCCTCGCCTGCCTGATCCTGCCGCTGTCGGAAGGGCGCGAGCGCGGCTGGCCCTGGTGGTGCTTCCTGCTGCTTGCAGTGGTGCCGGCGCTGGGCTGGGCCTTCGCCGCCTACGAGGCGCGGCTGGGCCGGCGGGGCGGCATGCCGATCCTGGACCTTGGCCTGCTGCGCATCGGCTCGTTCCGGCGCGGTGCGCTGGTGGCCGGGCTGTTCTTCTGGACCACCGCCTTCTACATGCTGTTCGGCATCGTGCAGCAGGAAGGCCAGGGCACCGACCCGCTGCATACCGGGCTCGGCATCATGCCCTACGGCATCGGCCTGCTGCTCGGCCCGCTGCTCTCCGCCCCGCTGCCGCGGCGGCTGCAGCCGCATCTGTTCGCCATCGGCTTCGGGGCGGAGATCCTGGGCTATGCCGCGATCGCGCTGGCCATGTTCGCCGGCGCGCCGCACGGCGTGGTGATCGCGACGCTGCTGTTCACCGGCTTCAGCCAGGGCGTCGCGATGCCGCGGCTGTTCACCATGGCGCTGGGCGAGGTGCCGCCGCACCAGGCGGGGGTGGCGGCGGGGGTGGTGAACATGATGCTGCAGATCGGCGCCGCGATCAGCGCCTCCGGCATCGCCGCGATCTTCTTCGCCGTGCTCGGCGCCGGCAGCGGCCCGGCGGCCTATGGCCGGGCGCTGGGGGTGGCGATGATCGCCCTTGTGGCGGCGCTGGCGGTGGCCTGGGCGATTGCGGCGGGGGATGGCCGCCGTGCCGCGAAATGATGTGGGATTACATGATGTTGCGCGCCCGTTCACGGCAGCGGCACACTCCGGCGTTGGCAGCGGCGCCGGCTTTGTCTAGAACCGGGGCTTGGCCGGCTGCACACCGCCGACCCTGGCCGGAATGTTGTGGCCCGTCTTCATCAGGAACCGCTCCGTCGTGCTGCAGGATCGCAGGTCAAGGCTGGCCCAGGTGAGAGCGATGATGTCGTCGGTCAGCGCCGACGAGGGCGGGGCCGTGGTGGCGACCCGGGTGGGCGCCGACATGCGGGCGGCGCGCGAGCGGCTGGGCTGGGAGCTGCCGGCGATCGCGGCGCATCTGCGCATCCGGCTGCCCTATCTGGAGGCGCTGGAGGAAGGGCGGATCAGGGACCTGCCGGGCAATGCCTATGCGGTCGGGTTCCTGCGCACCTACGCCCAGGCGCTGGGGCTGGACCCCGACGAGGTGGCGCGGCGCTTCCGCGAGGAGGCGGCGCATGTGAACCGCAAGACGCGGCTCGATTTCCCGGCGCCGGTGCCGGAGCGCGGGGTGCCGGCGGGGGCCGTGGTGCTGCTGGGCGTGGTGCTGGTGATCGGCGCCTATGCCGGGTGGTACCGGATGTCGGGCAACGACCAGCCGGAATCGCAGCCGGTGCAGCCGGTGCCGCCGCGGTTGATGCCGCTGGCCGAGGCGCCGCCGCCGCGCCCGGGCTGGAGCCGGCGAAGCCCGTGGCGCCGGCGGCGGTGGTGGCCGAGGCGCCGGCGGCGCCCGCGGTGTCCTGCTCGGCGGTCGCGGCGCCGATCCTGGCGGCCGTGGAAAGCCGCCGGCGCCCGCCGCGCCCGCCCCGGCGCCGGTGCCGGCCTGGCGGATGGCAGCCGCATCCTGGTGCGGGCGAAGGCCGATGCCTGGATAGGTGCGCGACCGGCAGGGCACCGTGCTGTTGAACCGGGTGCTGCGCAACGGCGAGACCTGGCCGGTGCCGGGCAGTGCGGCGGGCAGGGGGCCGCTGCTGCTGACCACGGGCAACGCGGGCGGGACCGAGCTGCTGGTGGACGGGGCGGTGACGCCGGCCCTGGGCAGCGACGGCGCGGTGCGGCGCGACCTGCCGCTCGATGCCGACCTGATCCGCGACGGGAAGCTGGCCATGGCGCCGGCATCGGCCGCTGCGGCGCCGAAGCCGACGGTCAAGCCGCAATAGCGCGTGATCGCTTGCGGCCGGAGGCCGGCAAGCGTGAATCACCCGCTCACGGCAGTCGCGCGTGATCGCTTGCGGCCGGAGGCCGGAAAGCGTGAATCACCCGCTCAAGGCAGTCGCGCGTGATCGCTTGAGGCCGGAGGCCGGCAAGCGTGAATCACCCGCTCAAGGCAGTCGCGCGTGATCGCTTGCGGCCGGAGGCCGGCAAACGTGAATCACCCGCTCAAGGCAGTCGCGCGTGATCGCTTGCGGCCGAAGGCCGGAAAGCGTGAATCACCCGCTGATAGCAACGCTGCCGGCCGCACGCGGCGATTGCGCCGGCGCGGCCGCAGCGCCATTTTGCGCCGCAAACGCGCCCCCAACCGCGCCATCTGGCCGCACAGGAGTCCGGACGCATGAGCAGCTACCGTCCCTACCAGCATATCGAGCGCCGCAAGTCCCGCCAGATCTTCGTCGGGCCGGTGCCGGTGGGCGGGGATGCGCCGATCACGGTGCAGACCATGACCAACACGCTGACCACCGACGTGGCGGCGACGGTGGCGCAGATCCAGCGGGCCGAGCGGGCGGGGGTGGACATTGTCCGCGTGTCCTGCCCGGACCAGGAGAGCGCGCTGGCGCTGAAGGACATCGTGCGCCAGGTGAACGTCCCGGTCGTGGCCGACATCCATTTCCACTACAAGCGGGCGATCGAGGCCGCCGAGAGCGGGGCGGCCTGCCTGCGCATCAACCCGGGCAATATCGGCAGCGCCGAGCGGGTGCGCGAAGTGATCAAGGCCGCCCGCGACCATGGCTGCTCGATGCGCATCGGGGTGAATGCCGGCTCGCTGGAACGGCATCTGCTGGAGAAATACGGCGAGCCGAACCCGGAGGCGCTGGTGGAGAGCGCGCTGGAGCACGCCAAGATCCTGCAGGACCATGATTTCCACGAGTTCAAGATCAGCGTGAAGGCGTCCGACGTGTTCCTGGCGGTGGCCGCCTACACCCAGCTGGCCGAGGTCTGCGACCACCCGCTGCATATCGGCATCACCGAGGCGGGCGGGAAGCGGACCGGCACGGTGAAGAGCGCGATCGGGCTGGGCAACCTGCTGTGGGCGGGGATCGGCGACACGGTGCGCGTGTCCTTGTCGGCCGAGCCGGAGGAGGAGGTGCATGTCGGCTGGGAGCTGCTGAAGGGTCTCGGCATCCGCCATCGCGGGGTGAAGATCATCTCCTGCCCGTCCTGCGCGCGGCAGGGGTTCAACGTGATCGAGACGGTGGCGAAGCTGGAGGAGCGGCTGGCCCATATCGAGACGCCGATCTCGCTGTCGATCATCGGCTGCGTGGTGAACGGGCCGGGCGAGGCGCTGATGACCGATATCGGCGTGACCGGCGGGGGCGCGGGCAAGCACATGGTCTACAATGCCGGCAAGACCGACCATACGGTGGATGCCGGCAGGATGATCGACCACGTGGTGGAGCTGGTGGAGAGCGCGCTGGAGCACGCCAAGATCCTGCAGGACCATGATTTCCACGAGTTCAAGATCAGCGTGAAGGCGTCCGACGTGTTCCTGGCGGTGGCCGCCTACACCCAGCTGGCCGAGGTCTGCGACCACCCGC
>JBGAIK010000274.1:0-6135 GCA_044225615.1 Acetobacteraceae bacterium
GTCGCTGCGGGCGAGGCCGGTCTCGCACAATGTCCGCAGCAGGCGCCGCGCGGCGGCGCGGCTGAGGCCGGTGCGGACGGCGGCCTCGGTGATGGTCTGGCGCCGCGCGTCGCGGCCGAAGCTGCGCAGCAGCGCGATGCCGTTGCGGAACGAAGCCACGGTCTCGTCACGCCGCTGCACGGGTGCCTCCGTTGTGCGCTGTGCGAACAAACATCGATCCAGCGAACGCATCATTGACTTGCCGGGGGGCCGGCTCAAGGCTTGCGGCCGATCGAAGTCGCCCGCGCGAAGAACGGAGCGACCGGAAAGGGAGAAGCCGATGATGCGCATCCGTCGCGTTTTCGTGGCCGTCCGGGCGGCGGCCGTCGCCGCCTGCGCAGCGGCGCTCGCCGCCGGCGCGAGCCAGGCCCAGACCATCCGGATCGGCGCCGTGCTGCCGCTGACCGGCCCGGCCGCGGTGGTGGGCGGGCAGGAACAGAAGGGCATCCTGTTCGCGGTCGAGCACGCCAACGCCAAGGGCGGCATCGGCGGGCGCAAGATCGAGGTACTGTTCGAGGACAACCAGGCCAAGCCCGACCAGGCGGTGCTGTCGTTCAACAAGCTGGTGGACCTGCAGTCGATTCCGGCGGTGATGACCGGCTTCTCAGGCCCCACATTGGCCATGGCGCCGCTGGCCACGCGCAAGAAGGTGCTGCTGGTGAACGGCGGCGCGCAGGCCGACGCGCTGGCCAAGGCCTCGCCGTACCTGATCAACACCATCCCGGTGCTGGAGGGCGAGCTCGAGGTGCTGGCGCGCTACCTGTTCGGCGAGGCCGGCAAGAAGACCGCCGCCATCCTGTTCGAGAACAACGCCGCCGGCATCACCGGCCGCGACGACTTCACCGCGAGCTTCACCCGGGCGGGCGGCAAGATCGTGGCCCAGGAGCCGATCAATTTCGGCGACACCAACTATCGCCCGCCGCTGCTGAAGCTTGCCGCCGCACAGCCCGACATGCTGTTCGTGATCCTGACCTCGGGCCTGAGCCCGCTGGCCGACCAGCTGAAGCAGATCGACTTCAAGCCCACCATCGTCGGCAACACCTTCTTCGCCGATCCCGAGGTGATCGCCAACGCCAATGCCGAGGGCTGGCTGCATACCCAGTTCGTCATCACCGCGCCCGAGGCGCTGGGGGCCGAGTTCAAGGCCAAGTACGGCACCGAGTTCGATTTCTTCCCCAAGCAGTACTACAACGCGACCAACATCGTGCTGGCCTGCATCGAGAAGCTGGTGAAGGAGAACCGGCCGATCACCGGCGAGAACCTTCGCGCCGCCCTGTTCGAGATCAAGACCTTCGAGGGGCTGACCAAGGTGGTGTTCAACACCAACACCGCCGATACGCAGGTGAACATCAACGTCTTCAAGGGCAAGCAGGACACGGTGCTGAAGGTGATCCCGCCGAAGTAGCGCGGGGAACGGGCCGGAGGCGACCTGCCGATGCTGTGGCTGCACCTGCTCGCCAACGGCCTGGTGTCAGGCTGCGCGCTTGGCATGGTGGCGGTCAGCTTCTCGCTGATCTTCGCCACCACCAAGATCTTCCACGTCGCCCATGCCGGCATCTACAGCCTGGGCGGCTACCTCAGCTGGTCGCTGATGCGCCATGGCCTGCCGTCGCCGCTGGCGCTGCTGGCCGCGGTGGTGCTCTGCGCCGGGGCGGGGGCGCTGATCCAGAAGCAGCTGTACGAGCGCCTGCGGCGACGCAACGCCACCGACCTCGTCATCCTGATCGCCTCGCTGGGCACCGCGGCGGTGCTGCAGAACAGCATCGCCGGCGTCTACACTTCCAACGTGCTGCGCTTCCGGCTCGACTGGGCGGAGCAGACCGTGCCGGTCGGCGGGGTGCTGCTGACGATGACGCAGCTGGTGACGGTCGCGGTGGGGCTTGCCGCCTATGCCGGGGTGATGTGGTTCGCGCACCGCACCAATCTCGGCCGGCGGATGCGTGCCGTGGCCTCCAACCCGTTCCTGGCCGAGATCACCCGGCTGGGCCCGCGCGAGGTGCATGTGATCGTGGTGGCGATCGGCAGCGGCATCGTGGCGCTGCCGGGCACGCTGGTGCCGCTCGACCTCGGCCTGCAGCCGTTCGGCGGGCTGCCGATGCTGCTGACGGCGACGATCGCGATGATCGCCGGCGGAGTGGGCAGCATCACCGGCGCGTTCGTGGTGGCGGTGGCGATCGCGGTGCTGCAGAACCTGTCGCTGCTGGTGATGCCCGGCGAATGGAGCATCGGCATCACCTTCTTCATCTTCGTGATCTTCATGCTGTTCAGGCCGCGGGGGTTGTTTGCGACATGAAGCCAAAGCAGCAAAACGGCTTTTGCCCATTTCCTCGCGGCGGCGCCACGGCGGCTCCGCGCCAAAAGGGTCAAAGTTCTTTGGTTCTTCTTTTCAAAAAAGAACAACCCTAGATGGACTTCTTCTACACCTACATCGCGCTCGCCGAGATCTATGTCCTGCTCGGCCTGTCCACCAACCTGCTGGTGGGCATCGTCGGTATATTCTCCGTCAGCCAGGCGGCGGTGTTCGGCGTCGGCGCCTATACCGTCGCCTATCTGGTGATGAACACCGCGGTGCCGTTCCCGGCGGCGCTGGCGGTGGCGGCGGCGGCCTGCATCGCGCTGAACGTGGTGGTGACGCTGCCCAGCCTGCGGGTGTCGGGCGACTATTTCGTGGTGACCTCTTTCGGCATCCAGCTGCTGGCGACCGCGATCTTCACCAACTGGACGGCGGGCACCGGCGGCGCGGCGGGGCTGCCGGGGATTCCGGCGCCGGTGATTCTCGGCCACGAGCTGATCGAGCCGCGCAGCTTCCTCGTGCTGTCGAGCACGGTGATGCTGGCCGGCTGCCTGTGCTTCTGGCTGATCCTGCGCGCGCCGTTCGGCGCGCTGCTGAAGGCGATCCGCGAGGATGAGCTGGCGGTGGCCGCGCTCGGCAAGTCGGTGCTGCGGGCGAAGGTGAGCGCGGCCGCGCTGGCCGGCGCCTTCGCCGGCACCGCCGGCGGGGTCTATGCGACGTTCCTCAGCTTCGTCGATCCGCAGTCCTTCGACCTCGACGCCTCGATCCTGCTGCTGGCCATGGTGGTGGTGGGCGGGGCGCGCACGCTGGCCGGCTCGGTCATCGGGCCGTTCGTGCTGCTGGCGCTGCCGCAGGCGCTGGCGATGATCGACCTGCCCACCGGCACGGCGGCGGCGGCGCGGCAGTTCATCTACGGCGTGCTGCTGATCGCCTTCATGCTGTTCCGCCCGCAGGGATTGCTGGGTGAGAAGCTGTGAGCGCGTATCTCGAGGTGCAGGGGGTCTCGAAGAGCTTCGGCGGGCTGCGCGCGCTGGACGATTGCAGTTTCGCGACCACGCAGGGCCGCATCACCTGCCTGGTGGGGCCGAACGGCGCGGGCAAGACCACGGTGTTCAACGCCATTACCGGGTTCCTGAAGCCCGATGCCGGCCACGTCGCCTTCGAGGGGCGCAGCCTGGACGGGATGACGCCGCAGCAGGTCGTCGCCGCCGGGATCGCGCGCACCTTCCAGAACCTGCGGCTGTTCACCGACCTGACCGCGCTCGACAACGTGCTGGCCGGCCAGCCCGGGCATGTGGGGGAGGAGCCGCTGGCGGCGATCTTCCGGCCGCTGCGCACGGCCGCGGCGCTGGCGGCGCGGCGGGAGGAGGCAAGGGCGACGCTGGCCCATGTCGGGCTTGCCGACCAGGCCGGTCAGTTCGTGCGCAACCTCTCCTACGGCGAGCAGAAGCTGCTCTCGATCGCCCGCATCCTGGCCACCGGGGCCGGGCTGCTGCTGCTGGACGAGCCGACCTCCGGCCTGTCGGGGGCCGCGCTCGACCGGGTGATGGCGCTGCTGCGCACGCTCCAGGCCGACGGCAAGACCCTGCTGGTGGTGGAGCACAACACCCGCGTGGTGCAGCAGATCGCCGACGAGGTGGTGTTCCTGCACCAGGGCCACGTGCTGGCGCAGGGCACGCCGCAGGAGATCACCTCGGATCCGAAGCTCGCCGAGATCTATTTCGGGGGCGTGCTGTGAGCGCGCTGCTGTCGCTCGACGGCCTCGCCGCCGGCTATGGCGGCAAGACGGTGATTTCCGGCGTGTCGCTGGCGCTGGCGCCGGGCGAGATCCTGGCGCTGCTGGGCCATAACGGCGCCGGCAAGACGACGACGCTGAAGGCCGCGATGGGGCTGCTGCCGGCCCGCGCCGGAACGATCGAATTCGACGGCGCGCGCATCGACCGGGTGGGGGTGGCCGAGCGGGTCGGGCTGGGCATCCGCCTGCTGCCCGAGGGGCGCGGCATCTTCCCCGACCTGTCGGTCACCGAGAATGTCGAGGTCGTGGCCTCCCGCAACGTCGCGGGCCCGAGCCCGATGTTCCGCGAGGCCGACGTTTTCACCCTGTTCCCGGCGCTGGCCGAGCGGCGCCAGGTGCGCGCGGGCAGCATGAGCGGCGGGCAGCAGCAGATGCTGGCGCTGGGGCTGGCCATCCTCGGCACGCCGCGCTGCCTGCTGCTGGACGAGCCGTCGATCGGCCTTGCCCCCAACCTGGTGGAGCGGCTGTTCGAACAGATCGGGTCGCTGTGCCGCCGGCACGGCATGAGCGCGCTGCTGGTGGAGCAGAACGTGGCCGCGGCGTTGCGCATCGCCGACCGCATCGTGATCATGAACAACGGCCAGGTCGTCTTCGACGGCCTGCCGGACGAAGCGCGCAAGGCCAATGTCTGGGACTATTTCTGAGCAGCGCCCAGGGAAGGCGAGATGAACAAAGAGGCGGCGGGCGGGGCCGAGGAAGACCTCCTCGCTGCCTCGCCGCCTCTTTGTTCAACTGACTTGCTTCACGCCGCCTTCGGCGTCCCCTCGGGGTCCAGCCGATACCCGCCGCCCTCGGTGATCAGCAGCCGCGCCGAACTCGGATCTGGCTCGATCTTCTGCCGCAGGCGGTAGATATGCGTCTCCAGCGTGTGCGTCGTCACCGCGGCGTTGTAGCCCCAGACCTCGTTCAGCAGCACCTGCCGCGCGACTGCGCGGGTGCCGGCGCGGTAGAGGAATTTGAGGATCGCGGCCTCCTTCTCGGTGAGGCGGATGCGCTTGTTCTTGGCCGGGTCCTGCAGCAGCTTGGCCGAGGGACGGAAGGTGTAGGGCCCGATGGTGAAGACCGCATCCTCGCTGTTCTCGAAGATGCGCAGCTGGGCGCGCAGCCGGGCGAGCAGCTCGGCCAGGCGGAAGGGCTTGGCGATGTAGTCGTTGGCGCCGGAATCGAGGCCGCGCACCACGTCGGCCTCCTCGTCGGAGCCGGTCAGCATGATGATCGGCACCTTGACGCCCTGCCGGCGCAGGCGCTGGCAGAGGTCGCGGCCATCCCCGTCGGGCAGGGTCACGTCGAGGATGATGGCGTCGAAGCGGGTGGCCGCCCGGGTGATCTGCGCCTCGGCCTCCGTCAGCGTGGCGGCCTCGTGGGCGACGAACTCGCCGTCCACCGCGAGCTGCTCCACCAGCATGGCGCGCAGCGCATCGTCGTCGTCCACGATCAGGATGGGCCGGTCGCCTGGCATGCGGTTATTCCCCAAGTCGTTCGAAGTGATGGGCGATGCGGCGCGCGCAGCCGCCGGGCTTCCCCCGGGCCGCTTGGACCCAGAATACAGAGGCGTGGTGCCCGATGCACCCTTAACAAACCCGTGAGCGGATACAATTTTCATCACACAATCGCGAAATTGGATGCCGGTTCCATGCGTCTTGCCGGTTGCGCGCCTGATCTCGGCCAGGCGGGCAGATCTGGCAGACGCGGGGGGTTGCGTGCAGGATTCCGCCACAAACATGGTCGATATGCGGCGCTTGACCGTATCATCGTTGCTGCCGGTCCTCTCTGCCTGCCAATTCCTGGAGCTCGTTGAACCCCGTGCCGTTGCGCGACAAGGCTGAAACCCCGCCGCCGGGCGAAAGTTCCCTGGCCGATCCGGCGACGCTGCGCGCGCGCGCGGTGCATCGCGCGGCGGCCGATCTGCGGCGCGGCACGCCGGTGCTGCTGACCGGCGCGGCGCCGCTGGCGGTGCTGCCGGCCGAGACCGCCGGGGCGCGCGGGCTGCGCGAGCTGGCGGGGCTCG
>JBGAIK010000275.1:0-6038 GCA_044225615.1 Acetobacteraceae bacterium
GCGCTGCCCGCTCGCCGAGCCGGCCTGCTCGGCCGAGGTGCCGGTGCTGGCCCCGCGCGACGGTGGCTGGCCGGTGGCCTGCCGGCTGGCCTGAGGGGGGTGAGATGTTCCTGACCAATGCCGACGTCGCCGAGCTGACCGCCTGGCGGCGCCATCTGCACACCATGCCCGAGATTTCGGGGGAGGAGGCGGCGACGGCGATCGAGGTGCGGGACTTCGTGGCCGCCACCGGCCCCGACCGCCTGCTGACCGGGCTCGGCGGCCATGGCGTCGCCGCCGTCTACGACAGCGGGGCGCCGGGGCCCACGGTGATGTTCCGCGCCGAGCTCGACGCCCTGCCGATCCAGGAGCAGTCGGCCCACGACCATGTCTCGGCGGTGCCGGGCAAGGCGCATCTTTGCGGCCATGACGGGCATATGGCGACCCTGGCGGCCCTGGCGCGTGGGTTGGGCCGGCAGCGGCCCAAGCGGGGCCGGGCGGTGTTGATGTTCCAGCCGGCGGAGGAGAACGGGGCAGGGGCCGCGGCGGTGATCGCCGATCCGGCCTTCGCGGCGATCGCGCCCGATCTGTCCTTCTCCTACCACAACATGCCCGGGATCAGGCTGGGCCATGCGGCCTTGGCGGAGGGGCCGGTGAACTGCGCCTCGCGCGGCATGCGGGTCGCGCTGCATGGCCGGACCTCGCATGCCTCGGCACCGGAGAACGGCATCTCGCCGATGCCGGCCGTGGCCGGGCTGATGCCGGCGCTGACCGGGCTGGCCCAGGGCACCCATACCGACCCCGATTTCACCCTGGTGACCGTGACCCATGCCTGGATGGGCGAGCGGGCGTTCGGGATCGCCCCGGGCGCGGCGGAGGTCTGGGCCACCCTGCGGACCCTGACCGACGACCGCATGGCCGACCTGGTCGGGCGCGCCGAGGCGCTGGCCCGGCAGGCGGCGGAGGCCGGCCGGCTCGGCCTCGACATCGCCTACCACGACGTCTTCGACCATTGCGAGAACGCGCCGGAGGCGGTGGCCCATCTGCGCCGGGCGCTCGATGCCGAGGGCGTCCCGCATGACGGGTCCGGCCTGCCGATGCGCGGCTCGGAGGATTTCGGGCGTTTCGGCCAGGCGGCGCCGGCGGCGATGTTCCTGCTCGGCGCCGGCGCGGCGCATGCCCATCTCCACACGCCCGACTACGACTTTCCCGACGCGCTGATCGGCATCGGTGCGCGGGTGATGATGCGGACGCTGCGCGACCTGCTGGGATAGGCGGAATGGTTGTGCGCGGAAATGTTACCGCGCCGGCCCTGCCGGCGGCATAGGATCGCCGGGTCCCTGCCCTGCGGAGCGGTATGATGTCCGGCGCCGATCCCGACGTTCCTCGCAACGCCCTGGGCGCCCCGGTCCTGTCCGATGCCGCGGCGCTGGCCGCCCGCCTCGCCGGACGCACGCTGGAACAGTCGCGCCGGCGCCGGATGGCGATCGAAGGACTGCTCGGCTCCGCCGACATGCTCGCCGCCGGCATCGCCCGCAGCCCCGCGCCCGCCGCGCTGACCCGCGCGGTCGAGAGCGCGGTGGAGGACAACCGGCCGGCGCTGGCGCGGCTGGAGGCGGCGCCGGCCGGCGTGCTGGCGCAGTACGTCGCGCTGGTCGCGGCGCATGAGCTCGACCCGGCCGAGACCTTCCCCGACATCGCGGCGATGCCGGGGCTGTGCGACCAGCAGGCGGCGGTCGCCTACTTCAAGTCGGCCAACGACCAGCCCTCGCTGGCCGAGGCTTCGGCGGCGCTGGGGGCGTTGCAGCGCTTCCTGTCCAACCGCTGGTTCGCGCTGACCGGCCGGCGCCTGGCTGACGAGCCCGACCCGACCCTGGCCCGGCTGACCGACCGGATGGCCCCGGTGCCCTGGCGCACCGCCTGGTCCCCCGCGCTGTACCGGCAGGAGGCCGAGCGGATGGGGCTGGCACCGGTTGCCGCGGCCGCCCCTGCCGCACCCGCGCCCGAGGCGCCGGCCGATCCCTGCGACATCGACCGGCTCTACGCCCTGGCCGGCGCCCAGCCGCCCCGCCCGCCCGCCGCCGGCGAGCCGCGCTACACCTTCCCCGGCCGGCTGAACACCAACGAGGACATCTACTACGACTACGCCGTGGTGCTGCCGGTCGACGAATGCGGCCCGTTCCAGGAGGCGCGGACCGACCGCCCCCGCGACGTCACCGCCGCCCGGGTGCTGGCGGGCAAGGCGCTGCAGGTGCTGGGCTTCCTCGAGACCATGAACCTGGCCGACGCGCTGGGCCAGCGCGGCCCGAACGACACCGTGGCCGACGACGTGCGTGCCCTGCTCGCCGACGTGCTGGCGGTGGCGCCGGCCGACCCGGCGCTGGCGGTGGGCAGCCTGCGTGGCCGGGTGCGCCAGATGGCCGGCCTGCTGCGCGCCATCGCCCAGAGCGAGATGCTGCTGGCCCCGCTGCAGCCGCAGCCGATCGAGGATGTCCGCGCCCGGCTTGCCGCCGCCCTGGCCGGACTTCCCACCATGCGCCAGGTGCAGGACGAGCGGATCAACGACAACCGCAACAGCAGCCCGATCGTCACCTACCTGTCCTTCCCCGGTCCGCCGGCGCATGACAAGGGCGAGGTGCGGCTGTTCAGATACGACACTTTCACCGCCCCGCCGGGCTGGTCGATCGACGGGCCGCAGATGGCGCGCCATCTCGGCCCCTATCTGGAGTATCTGGGCGGCGAGTTCTTCACCCGCATCGAGGAGCTGAAGTCCCGGGCCGAGGCGGCGCGGGACATGCTGGCCGCCGTGCAGCAGCCGGGCACGGCGTTCCGCGCCAGCTTCCTCGACCTTGCCTCCGAGCTGGTCCATGCCGCGATCTTCGCCCTGGCGGAACTGCTGGAGGCGGCCGCGGCCACCCTGTCGCTGCTGCCGCAGGAGCGGGCGGAGGGCTCGAAGCGCCTGGCGATGCTTGCGATCTACCGCCAGCACTGGTTCCCCGCCGGCTACGTGCAGGGCAAGCTGGTGGGTTACAAGAACCTCGCGCCGGGCCAGTCGGAAAAGGTGCTGCGGCGCACCCTGGTCAAGACCGTGCGGGAGACATCGACTGCGGCCGAGTTCGCCGCCACCCGGGCCCAGGAGAACAGCGCCACCCGCCGCGAGACGGGCGAGGTGGTGAGCGAGATGGCCAGCAAGTTCGGCATGAACATCTCCGCCAGCGCCAGCTTCAGCGTGCTGGTGGCCAGCGGCGACCTGCGCACCGACACCGCGCTGGAGCTTGCCGCCAACAGCCGCACCACCCAGGGCCGGCTGTCGGAGGCGACCACCAAGACGGCGGTGAACTGGAACGAGAAGCGCGAGCTGAGCCTGCGCCAGCAGGTCGAGACCGAGGACCTGGTCGAGGTGACGACCGCGATCGAGAACCGCAACCAGGAGATCACCGCCAACTATTTCTACTACCAGCTGCTGCGCGACTACACGGTGCGGACCGAGCTGTACGACCTGCGGCCGGTGGTGCTGCGCGCCCGCGACCTGCCGGCGCCGGCGGCGGTGGATGCCCAGTTCCTGTCCGAGCATGCCCATGCGCTGCTGCCGGTGCTGCCGGCCCAGCTGGCCGACGACATGCAGGCCGCGCTGGGCGATTTCGATCCGCTGGCGCGGTCGGTGGTGCGGCTGCGGGCCGAGGCGGCGCAGCGCCGGCTCGAGCTGGAGGCGGCACGGCAGGAGCCGGTGCCGCAGGATGCCGAGCTCGCCCGCCAGCGGTCGGTCGGGCTCGAGCGGCTGGGGGCGATCGCGATCGAGGCGCGGGCGCGGCTGATGGCGGCGGAGGAGCGCTGGCTTGCCGTCCGGGCGCGGCTGGGGCGGGTGGCGTCGCATGTGCGGGAGAATATCTGCCACTACATGCAGCATGTCTGGGCGGCGTCGCCGGCGGTCGACCACAACCGCCTGCTGGCCGAGGAGCTGTTCGGCGGCGTGCCGCTGCCGCAGGTCACCCGCGGGCTGATGCGGCATGGCTGGTACGGCAACGAGGAGATGTTCGAGTTCGACGGGCTGTCCTTCGCGCTGCTCGACGCGCTGTGCCGGACCCTGCGGTCGGGGGACGAGTTCATGGGACGGAACGCGGCGACGCTGGCCGCCTCGGACACGCTGGCCCTGCTGGGGCGGAAGTTCCACTCCGGGGCGGCGGCCGACCTTGCGGCGCGGCTGCGGGGCCAGGTTTTCGTGCGCGATCCGAATGACGGGGTGGCGGTGCTGGACGAGCGCAGCGTGCAGATCGCCCAGGATGCCCTGGTGGTGGAGACGATCCCGGGCCAGGTGCCGCTGCTGGAAGGGTTCAAGATGGCCCACCGGATGCTGGACGTGCAGGGCAAGTGCCTGGAGAACGCCCATCTGCGGGAACGCATCCGCGACCGGCCGTGGCAGTCGACCGGGGAGGACAGCTATCGCGTCTATCGCCGCGAGGGCGAGGCGGCGCCTGCGGTGGAGGAGGAGCCCTAGTGTCCCGATTCCGAAGTTCGTTGCCACGAGTAGCGGTCGGAATCGGGACACTGGCTCTTTGTTTTCACTGTCCTGTTCACCCCTACGTCCGCCATGAAGGATGGCGAACTTCGGGGACAGGACACTAGGCGATGGGCCAGCCCCCCACCCGGACCAGCACCGCCCGCGGGCTGGACGACCGCGGCACCGACGACCGGGGCACCGACACGGCCACGGCCACGGCCGCCCCTGCTGTCGCCGCGCCTGCGGCGTGGGCGCCACAGTTCACCGAGGGCGTGGCCCACAACCATGCGCCCTGTGGCCGCTGGCCCGAGATCCAGGCCAAGCCGCAGTCGATCGACTTACGGGCGGACCAGGCGTGCCGGCATTTTGAGCCTGCGACCGTGGCGCGGATGGCGAAGACGTATCTGGGCAGCGATGCACGGGCGGTCGCCCATCTGGAACACTACCTGACCGGCGGTGGGGTGGATTACGACGAGGACGCCAACCTGGCGGCCATGCTGGCGGAGGACGAGGGCGTGCGGGCGCTGGTCGCGCGGCAGGTCTTGACGCCGAACGCGGCGCCGAAGGGCCGGTTCAGGATCGAGCAGCGCGACTACGCGGTGTCGGACTTCCTGGGCGCCTTCGGCGGGATCGACATAGTCGAGTACGAGGTGCTGAAGGACCGCGACATGCTGCGGGTCTGGTTCAAGGACCGCTACGAGTGGCACCCGGTCTATGACGGGCTGTACGATCGCCAGGCGGGCGATTCGGAACGCAGCAACAATTGCGTCCATGCCGCGATGGTGGAGATGAAGAGCCAGGGCGCGGCGGATTTCTGGATGGTCGGCAAGGCGGTGATCCCGCTGTCCAGCCTGCCTGCGCCCCAGGCCGCCGGGGCGAAGGGGCGCAGCGAATGGTCGTACTGACGCGGCGCGTCATGCCGCGTAGTACCCGCCGTCGATGATGTGGCTGGCGCCGGTCATGAAACTGGCCTTTTCCGAGCACATCCAGACCACCGCCTCGGCGATTTCTTCCGGCACGCCGAGGCGGTTCATCGGCACCTTGGCCATCAGGTAGTCGTAGCGGGTCTTCATCGCCTCGTCGGTCATCGGCGTCCTGATGTAGCCGGGGTTCACGCAGTTCACGCGGATGTTGTCCTGGCCGTATTCCATCGCCGCCGTCTTGGTGAGGCCGACCACGCCGTGCTTGGCGGCGACGTAGTGGGTGGAGGTGGGCAGGCCGACGAGGCCGGCGATGGAGGCGGTGTTGACGATGGCGCCGCCGCCTTGCGCGAGCATCTGGATGATCTCGTGCTTCATGCACAGGAAGACGCTGCGCAGATTGACCGCGATCATGAGGTCGAAGGCGTCGGTGGGCAGTTCGTGGGTGCGCTTGCGGACCGGGCCCGCGCCGGCGCCGCCGATGCCGGCATTGTTGAAGGCGCAGTCGAGCCGGCCGAAGGCGGCGACGGTGCGGGCGACGAGGGCCTCGACGTCGGCCTCGATCGAGACGTCCCCGCCGAGGGCGATGGCCTGGCCGCCGGCCTGGTTGATCAGGGCGACGGTGCCGGCGGCGAGCTCCT
>JBGAIK010000276.1:0-6036 GCA_044225615.1 Acetobacteraceae bacterium
GCGCCGCCCCCGGCGCCATCGACTGCGACGGCGACTTCGTCATCCCGGGCGTGATCGACCTGCACACCGACAACCTCGAACGGCAGGTTCAGCCGCGCCTCACCGCGCGCTGGCCGTCGCGCTCGGCGATGATGGCGCACGATGCGCAATGCGCGGCCGCCGGCGTCACCACCGTGTTCGACGCGCTGTGCCTGGGCGACCTCGGCTTCGACGAAAGCCGCATGCGCACGTTTCGCGATGGCGTCGCCGATCTCGACGCCATGGCCGATACCGGCCTGCTGAAGGCCGAGCACTTCCTGCATTTCCGCTGCGAGATGCCGGCCGCCGACGTGATCGACATGCTGACGCCGGTGGTGGACCATCCGCGGGCGCGGATGATGAGCCTGATGGACCACTCCCCGGGCGTGGGCCAGTACGCCGATATCGAGAACTACCGCGCCATGCGCCGCAAGGCCGGCATCCCGGCCGATTTCGTGGAGAAGCGGATCGAGCAGCTGCTCGCCCAGCGCGCCCGCCTGCGCACGCCGCAGCGCAAGCGGATGCTGGACATGATGGCCCACCGCATCGCCAAGGGGGAGATGACGGTGGCGAGCCACGACGACCAGACCGAGGAAGAGATCGCCGAGAACCACGCCGACGGCATCCGCATCAGCGAGTTCCCGGTGCGGCTGGCAGCGGCGGTGGCGGCGCATGCCTGCGGCATGACGGTGATCGCGGGTGCCCCCAACATCGTCCGCGGCGGCAGCCATTCGGGCAACGTCTCGGCCGCCGAGCTGGTGCGCGCCGGCAAGGTCGATGCGTTCGCCTCCGACTACGTGCCGGCTGCCCTGGTGGAGGCGGCGTTCATCTGCGCCGACACCACCGGCATCACCCTGCCGATGGCGGTGGCGATGATCTCCGCCAACCCGGCCGACATGGCGGGCCTGGCCGATCGCGGGCGGCTGGCCGCCGGCAAGCGCGCCGACGTCGTGCGCGTGCGCGTCCATGGCAAGCTGCCGGTGGTGCGCGCGGTCTGGCGCGCCGGCGAGCGCGTGGCCTGATGCGCGTCGCCTTCTACTACGCGCCGGCACAGGACGATCCGCTCTGGCACGCCGCCACCATCTGGCTGGGGCGCGACCCGGCGACCGGCGCCGCCTTCGCTCAGCCCGCGCTGCCGGACATCGCCGCGATCACCGCCGATGCACGCATGTATGCATTTCACGCCACGCTGAAGCCGCCGATGCGGCTGCTGCCCGGGCGGACCTGGGACGACGTGCTGGCGGCGGCGCGGGACATCGCGGCATCCGTGCCGGCATTCGACCTCCCGCGCCTCGCGGTGGCCGACCTGCACGGCTTCCTGGCCCTGCGCGAGACGGCACCGAGCCCGGAACTGCAGGCGCTGGCCGACGCCTGCGTGGCCATGGCCGACCACCTCCGCGCCCCGCCCGGCGAAGCCGAACTCGCCCGCCGCCGCCGCAACGGGTTGCCGGCAGCGCAGGAGGCGAACCTGGTGCGCTGGGGCTATCCTTATGTCTTCGCCACCTGGTTCTTCCACATGACGCTGACGCGGCGGCTGGATGCGGCCGAGCGCGCCATCTGCCTGCCGGCCGCCGAGGCGCATTTCGCCGCCGCGCTCGCGCAGCCGCGCCGGGTGGAGGATCTGTGCCTCTTCACCCAGCCCGCGGATGGCAGCCCGTTCAACCTGGCCGCGCGGCTTCCGCTGCGCGGATAAGCGCGGCGGCAACCTCCGCCGCGCCTTCCTCCACCGTCCGGTCATTCAGCACACGGGTGACCGGGACGCTCGCCGGCAGCGCCATCGTGCGGGCCAGCCGCGCGGCGATGTCGGCCTCGGTCTCGCGGCCGCGGGCGGCGAGGCGGGCGGCGAGCACGGCGGGCGAAGCCGTGATTTCCAGCACCATCGCGGGAAACCGCGCGGCGGCTTCGGCGATCACGCCGCGGGAGACGTTGGCAACCACGGCGCGGCCGCGACCGAGATCGTCCGCGATGTCGCCGGGAATGCCATATCCGAGCCCGTGCGCCTCCCAGTGCAGCGCATAGGCGCCGGCGTCGCGCCGGGCGGCGAAGGTGGCGGCATCGACGGCGATGTGGTCCTCCCCGCCGGCGCTCGCCGGCCGTGTGATCTCGCGGCGGACGAAGCGGAGGCGCGGATCGGCGCCGATGCGGGCGCGGGCCGCCTCCATCAGCGTATCCTTGCCGGCCCCGGACGGGCCGACGACGAGAACGAGCATATGCGCTCCTGGCTTGAATCGGGACGGCCAATGACTAGACTAACTGGACTTAGTCCGGAAGGCGCACCCCATGCGTGTCGTGAACATCCACGAAGCCAAGACCCATCTGTCCCGCCTGATCGAGGCGGCGGTGCGCGGCGAGGATTTCATCATCGCCAAGGCCGGCAAGCCGCTGGTGAAGGTGACGGCGCTGGAGCCGCCGAAGCAGGGATCCCGCATCGGCTTCCTGGCGGGCAAATTCAAGATTCCTGACGATTTCGACCGAATGGACGAGGAGGAAATCCGCAAGATGTTCGAGGACGGCCCGATAGAGCCGTGAGACTGCTCCTCGACACGCATTTGCTGCTCTGGGCAGCGGACGGATCCAAGCGCCTGCCCGGGGCTGCCCGTGCCCTGATCGACGACGATGCGAACACGCTGCTGTTCAGCGTCGCGTCGATCTGGGAGGTTGCCATCAAGCAGTCGCGCGGGCGGCCGGATTTCGATATCGATCCAGGCTTGCTGCGCGAAGGGCTGCTCGCGAACCGCTACGAGGAACTGCCGGTTCTCGGGCGTCACGCGATCGCCGTTCGCGCCTTGCCCGGGCTGCACGCCGATCCTTTCGACCGGCTTCTCGTCGCACAGGCGGTGGCGGATGGCCTTGTCCTGATGACCTCCGATCGTGTGCTGGGGCAGTATCCCGGCCCCGTCCTGCCGGTCTGACCGGGTTGCACCCCCCTCCGGCCGGGCGCACACTTGCCCGCAGGCCGCGAGGAAATCCGCCATGTTCACCACCCGCCCCGAGATCGCCGGCACGTTCGGTGTCGTTGCCACCACGCATTGGCTGGCCAGCCAGGTCGGCATGGCCGTGCTGGAGAAGGGCGGCAACGCGTTCGATGCCGCGGCGGCGGCGGGATTCACGTTGCAGGTGGCCGAGCCGCATCTGAACGGGCCGGGCGGCGACGCGCCGATCATCATCCACGACGCCATGGCCGGCACCCAGCACGTGATCTGCGGCCAAGGCGTGGCGCCGGATGCCGCCACGCCGGAGAAATTCGCGAGCCTCGGGCTCGACCTCATTCCCGGCACCGGCCTGCTGCCCGCCGTGGTGCCGGGCGCGTTCGACGCCTGGGCGCTGATGCTGCGCGACTGGGGCACGATGGAGCTGGCCGACGTGCTGGCCTATGCGATCGGCTACGCCCGCAACGGCGTGCATCTGGTGCCCCGCATCCCGGCCGCGATCGAGAGCGTGCGGCCGCTGTTCGAGGCCGAGTGGCCGACCTCGGCGGCGGTGTTCCTGCGCAACGGCAACGTGCCCGCCCCCGGCAGCCTGCACGCCCGCCCGGCGCTGGCCGACACCTGGCAGCGGCTGTGCAACGAGGCCGGCGGGTCCACCCGCGAGGCGCGGATCGACAGCGCGCGCAACGCCTTCTATCGCGGCTGGGTCGCCGAGGCGATCGGCCGGTTCTACGAGAGGGAGATGCTCGACGTCTCCGGCCGCCGCCACCAGGGCCTGCTGACTGCCGACGACATGGCGCGCTGGGCGGTGACGGTGGAGGACCCGGTCAGCACCGACTATCACGGCCACACCGTGCTCAAGCCCGGCCCGTGGAGCCAGGGCCCCACCTTCCTGCAGCAGCTTGCCCTGCTGAAGGGCTTCGACATCGCTGCCATGGACCCGCTCGGCGCGGATTTCGCGCATGTCGTGATCGAGGCCGCGAAGCTCGCCTTCGCCGACCGCGAGGCCTATTACGGCGATCCCGACCAGGTGCAGGTGCCGCTCGGCACGCTGCTCTCGGCCGAATACAACGACGCCCGACGCAAGCTGATCGGTGCGACCGCCAGCCACGAGTTGCGCCCCGGCACGGTGCCGGGCTTCGACGCCGAGGTGGACCACAAGGCGGCCGAGCGCGTGGCGCTGTTCACCCGCCAGCCGGGCACCGACGAGCCGACCGTGGCCCGGCTCGGCGCCATCGGCGGCGACACCTGCCACGTGGACGTGATCGACCGCTGGGGCAACATGGTCAGCGCCACCCCCTCGGGCGGCTGGCTGCAATCCTCGCCGGTGGTCCCCGAGCTCGGGTTCTGCCTCTCCACCCGCGGGCAGATGTTCTGGACGAAGAAGGGCCTGCCCAACTCGGTGGCGCCGCGCAAGCGCCCGCGCACCACGCTCTCGCCCAGCATGGCGCTGCGCGACGGCAAGCCGTGGATGAGCTTCGGCACCCCGGGCGGCGAGCAGCAGGACCAGTGGCAGCCGATCATGTTCCTGCGCATGGTGCATCACGCCATGACCATCCAGCAGGCGATCGACGCGCCCAGCTTCCACACCGAGCACTGGCCGAGCAGCTTCTGGCCCCGCGTCGCCCGCCCCGGCAAGGTGGTGCTGGAGGGCCGCTACAGGCGCGAGGTGCTGGAGGAGATGCAGCGCCGCGGCCACAAGGCGGAGATGAACGACGACTGGACCGAGGGAAGGCTGTCGGCCGCGCGGATCGAGCAGGACGGGCAGATGTTCGCCGGCGCCAACCCGCGCGGCATGCAAGGCTATGCGGTCGGGCGCTAACCAGGGCTGCGCCGGCAGGCGCTAGTGTCCTGTCCCCGAAGTTCGCCATCCTTCATGGCGGACGTAGGGGTGAACAGGACACTGAAAACAAAGAGCTAGGAGCCTGTCCGAGTAATCGGACGAGAATCGTCCGTACGCAACTTCCGGGCTCCTGCCGACCGCGCCTGAGTCTTTTGATCCGCCGACATACTCCATGGAGCAAGGATATATCAATATTCGTTGCAAAAGTGATTACTAATCGGACGAGAATCGTCCGTACGCAACTTCCGGGCTCCTGCCGACCGCGCCTGAGTCTTTTGATCCGCCGACATACTCCATGGAGCAAGGATATATCAATATTCGTTGCAAAAGTGATTACTCAGACAGGCTCCTAGTGTCCCGATTCCGACCACTGCACGTGGCAACGAACTTCGGAATCGGGACACTAGAGCAACAGCCGATCAGGCTGCACCGCAGCCCGGCCAAAGTTGCTCGCCAAAACAATGAGCTGGAGTGGAGGACGTGCGTCCTTCAGCACGGCTTCCACTCCAGGCTCAAGCCGCCTCGGTATGCGCCTCGATCCGGTAGCCCTCCGGATCGACCAGGAAGGCCGCGTAGTAGTTCGGCCCGTAGTCCCCGCGCGGTCCCGGCGCACCGTTGTCCTTGCCGCCGGCCGCAAGCCCCGCCTTGTGGAACGCGTCCACCGCCGCGCGGGACTTCGCGACGAACGAGAAATGCAGCCCGTTCGCCATGTCCGCCGGCACCGGCGCGGTGGACCCGTTCAGCCAGAATTCCGGCGCCGTGTCGCCGTACCCGGCATAGCCGTCCCCCTCGTACAGCGCCTTGTAGCCGAGCGGCGCGAACACCGCGTCGTAGAAGCGCCGCGCGGCCGGCACGTCGCGCACGCCGATCGAAACATGGTCGAGCATCCTGTCCTCCCATTGATAACCGTCATCAGGGTTATACATCGCACCGTCGTTGTCAACCTCCGAGAGGGTTAGTAGAACGGCCCATGCCCGACGCCCCCGGCCCGGCCGACGACCTCTGCCTGTCCTACGTGAACACCCGCTGCTGGCGCGGCAGCCCGGCCCCGACCGAGTCGCTCAACGCCGCCGCCGACGTCGCCGCCTGGGCGGCCGACAACCTGCCCGGCGCCGCCCCCGCCGCGGCGGGGTGCGCCGCGCAGGGGGCCGCCGCCCCCCCGGACGGCCGCCGGGCGGGGGCCGCAGCCTTGGGCCTGGGGGAGGTCCTGCACCGGGTGCTCGCGGGGGTCGCCGGCGGCGCCAGCCC
>JBGAIK010000277.1:0-5931 GCA_044225615.1 Acetobacteraceae bacterium
ATCGAGGCCGCCGGCGTGGACGTGCTGGCGCGCGAGCCGCCCGACCCGGAAAACCCGCTGTTCAGGCTGCCCAACGTCGTGCTCGCCCCGCACAATGCCGCGGCACCGCTGGAATGCTACGCCAAGATGTCCCGCCGCGCCGCGCTGAACCTGATCGAATACTTCGATGGCCGGCTCGATCCCGGCTACGTCGTCAACCCGGAGACGCTGCGCCGCAACGCGCCGTGACACAAAAAGAGGGCGCGGAGCCGATTTCGGTGCAGATTTCCCTCGTATTGACACATTGGCCGCATTAAAAATTCGTCACGGCCCGCCGCACCCTGGCGGGCCGCACCAACATGCGGAGGCCCCATGCGTACACTCCTGCTCGCCAGCGTCCTGCTCGTGGCGTGCGCGGCGCCCAACACCGAGGCCACGGCCGCGGACCGCCGGATCAGGCTGATCAACGAGTCGAGCCAGACCATCGTGGAATTCCACGCCTCGAATGTCGGCCGCAGCGGCTACGAGGAGGACATCCTCGGCCGGCGCGTGCTCGCCCCGGGGCAGAGCGTGGTCATCAACCTCGACGACGGCACCGGCTACTGCAAGTTCGACTTCCTGACCGTCATGCGCAGCGGGCAGAAGATCACCAAGCGCAACGTCGACATCTGCCGGATCTCCAGCTACCGCATCACCGACTGAACGGCGCGGGGCGTCGGGCGGCGCGCGATTGACGCCGCCCGCCCGATGCCCGACCCTTCCGCCGCCCGACAAGCGGAGGACGCCATGAGCGACGACCGGGACGAGGTTCTGGGCTTTGCGCCCGACCATGACTCGCCCATTCCCTACATGCGGCGCACCCGCGAGTACTACGCCGCCATCGGCTACACCACGCCCTATCGCTGGGCGCACCATCTCGAGGCGCCCTTCGCGCCGCTGCCCAAGAAGCTGGCGCAGGCGCGCGTCGCCATCATCACCACCGCCGCGCCGTTCCAGCCCGACAAGGGCGACCAGGGGCCGGGGGCGGCCTACAACGGCAGCGCCAAGTTCTACCAGGTCTACCAGGGCGACACGGCGCAGGATCACGACCTGCGCATCTCCCATATCGGCTACGACCGCGCCCACACCACCGCCACCGACAGCGGCACCTGGTTCCCGCTTCCCGCCCTGCGCCGCGCCGCCGCCGCCGGCCGCATCGGGCAGGTCGCGCCCTTCTTCTTCGGCGCCCCCACCAACCGCAGCCACCGCGTGACCATCGACACCGACGCACCCGAGATCGTCGCCCGCTGTCGGCGCGACGGCGTGGACGCCGCGGTCCTGGTGCCCAACTGCCCGGTCTGCCACCAGACTGCGAGCCTCACCGCGCGCGCCCTCGAGGCCGCCGGCATCGCCACCGTGGTCATGGGCTGCGCCAAGGACATCGTGGAACACGCCGCCGTGCCCCGCTTCCTGTTCAGCGACTTCCCGCTCGGCAACAGCGCCGGCCGGCCGCACGACGCCGCCTCCCAGGAACTCACCCTGGAACTGGCGCTGAAGCTGCTCGAATCCGCGGTCGGACCGCAGACCACGATGCAGTCGCCGCTGCGCTGGAGCGCGGACGGCGCCTGGAAGCTCGACTACTCGAACCTGGACAGGCTCACGCCGGAGGACCTGGCGAAACGACGGGCGGAGTTCGACCGGCAGAAGGAGCTGGCGCGGGCGAACAAGGTGGCGGCATAGCAAGCTTGTTCTTTTTTGAAAAAAAGAACCAAAAAACTTCTACCCGTTTGCCACGGAGCCAAGCCCCGCGCCGCACGAAGGACAACGGATAAAAGTCTTTTTGCTTCTTTTTCTACAGAAAAAGAAGACTCTTCCCCGAGGACTTCCCCATGACCCGCCCATTCGAAGGCGTCCGCATCCTCGACTTCACCCAGGTCCTGGCCGGTCCGTTCTGCACCTACCAGCTCGGCCTGCTCGGCGCCGGGATCGTCAAGGTGGAGCGCCGCGGCGGCGAGGATGCGCGGCGCACGCCGCTGTCGCGCGAATGGGCCGAGCGCGGCATGTCCAGCGGCTGGATGGCGGTCAACGGCAACAAGCGCAGCCTCACGCTGGACATGCAGAAGCCCGCGGCGCGGGAGATCGTGCGCCGGCTGGCCGGCCGGGCCGACGTGGTGGTGGAGAATTTCCGCCCCGGCGTGATGGACCGGCTCGGCCTCGGCTACCAGGACCTGTCGGCGATCAACCCGCAGCTGGTGTGGTGCTCGATCTCCGGCTACGGCCAGACCGGGCCGGACCGGCTGGAGGCCGGCTATGACGGCAAGATCCAGGCCATGTCGGGCATCATGTCGATCACCGGACATGCCGAGATGGGACCGACCCGGGCCGGCTTCGCGGTGTGCGACATCCTGACCGGCATGACCGCGGCCTATGCGGTCTCCGCCGCCCTGTTCCAGCGCACCCATACCCATCGCGGCCAGCTCGTCGATGTCTCGATGCTGGAGGCGACGCTGGCTTTCCTGTCGGGGCAGGTGGCGGACTTCACGGTCGCCGGGCACCGCCAGCAGCAATCCGGCAACCAGGCGGTGAGCCGCCGGCCGACCGCGAACCTGTTCAAGGCCCGCGACGGCCATCTGCTGCTCGCGGTCAACAGCGAGCAGCAGTACCGCTGCCTGATGACGGCGCTGGGCCGCGAGGATGTGTTCGACGACCCCCGCTTCCCCGACTGGTTCGCCCGTCAGGCGCACGAGGCCGACCTGCGCGCGATCATCGAGGCGAAGCTGGCCGAGGACGACGCCAGGTCCTGGGAGCAGCGCCTGAACGCGGCGGGCGCCCCGTGCTCCGCCATCTGGCGCGTGGAGGAGGCGATCGAGCACCGCCAGATCAAGGCCCGCGAGGTGATCCAGACGGTGGACAGCCCCTACGGCCCGCTCCGCTTCATGGGCAGCGGCTTCAAGCTGGAGCATGGCGGCGGCCGGCTCGACACCGTGGCGCCCGCGCTGGGCGCGCATACCGACGCGGTGCTGGCCGAATGCGGCTACACCGCGGACGAGATCGGGCGCCTGCGCGCCGACGAGGTCGTCTAGAGACAGGCGAGGATTTCGGCCACCAGCGCGCGCAGCTCCGCCGCGGCGATGGAGCGCGGCGCGGCCTCGGTGATGCCGAGCCCCTGGGCGAAGGCGCCGGCGAAACCGGTGCGGTTGCCGAGCGTCGCCGCCAGCAGTGCGTGGCCGCCTTGCGCGATCTCCGCCTCCACCGCCGCGCGCAGCTTCCCGGCGGCGGGCGTCCGGTTGAGCACGATGCGCGCCGGCCGGCCGGCCTCGGCGGCGAGCTTCAGCGTGCCCTCGGCGGCCCACAGGTCGGGCGGAGCGGGCTGCACCGGCACCAGCACCAGGCTGGCGGCGCGGATCGCGGTGCGGGCATCGGCCTCCAGCTGCGGCGGGCTGTCCACGATCACCACGTCATGCCCGCCGCCCAGCCGCTCCAGCTCGCGCGGCAGGCGCCAGCCGGAAACATCGGAAAAGCCGACCGCCGCCGCGCCCGTGCGGCCGGCACGCAGCGCGTGCCAGCGCGCCAGGCTGCGCTGCGGATCGATGTCCACCACCGCCACGCGCCGGTCGGCGGCGAGCGCGGCGGCGAGATGCGCGGCGAGCATGGTCTTGCCCGCGCCGCCTTTCTGCTGGGCTACGGTGAGGACGACGGCCATGGCTGCGACTCCGCTGCACCGCAGCAGAATAGCAGCCTGCGCCGGGTTTGCTTAGCGCGAGGCGCCGAAGCCGAGGAACCCCGCCTGCGGCGCAGGCACGCCGGGGTCGCGCCCGGGCAACGGCGCGGCGGCCGGCCGCGGTTGGGCGGCGACGCGGGGCTGGCTGATGGAGCCCGTCGCAACCGGTGTCGCGGCAACCCGTCCGGCCGCGGCCGGCCGGGCTGACGGCGGCGCGGCGCGGCCGGCCGAGCCGCTGCCGCGCATCGACAGCAGCAGGAAGGTGATGTCGTTGCGGCCGAGATCGACCGACAGCTCCACCGGCGTCAGCCCCAGCACGTTGCGCGCATCCACGTCGGCGCCGCGGCCCAGCGCCTCGCGCACCGCGACGATGTCCCCCCGGTTGACCGAGTCGAACAGCGCGTCGTTGGGCCGCATCCCGGCGGTCCCCACCTTGGGCCCGGCCGCGGCCGCGCTGGCGGCGCCGGGCAGCGCCGCCGGCGCGCGATCGGGCACCCCGCCCTTCGCACCCTGCTGCGACTGCGGGCTCGTCAGGGGCATCTTGGGCCCCGTCCCGCCCCCGATCTGGGCCATGGCGGCCGTGGCCGAGAGCGCCGATCCGGCGAGCAGCGCGGCACAGACGATGGCGAGGCGGATCATGGCGAGGCTCCTAGTGTCCTGTCCCCGAAGTTCGCCATCCTTACATGGCGGACGTAGGGGTGAACAGGACATTGAAAACAAAGAGCTAGTGTCCCGATTCCGACCGCTACTCGTGGCAACGAACTTCGGAATCGGGACACTAGGAGCCTGTCTGAGTAATCACTTTTGCAACGAATATTGATATATCCTTGCTCCATGGATTTTCGCGTCCCGATCGACCGCAACGAACCAGCACCAGCTCCGCAGCGGATCCCGGCGTTCCGGCATAGCGCAGCACGACCACAGCGCATAGGGCACCATCAGCAACGCCGCGCCCCGGTGCAGGTTGCGAAACGCAAGCAGGGTGCGCCCCACCAGGCCCAGCAGCAGCACCAGCACCGCCAGCGCGAGCCAGGGCTGGTGCAGGCCGAAGAAGGCCGGCGTCCAGGCCGCGTTCACCAGCAGCTGCCAGCCCCACAGCCGCAGCGCGGCTGGCTGGCTGACGCCGGGCGGCGGTTGACCAGCCAGGCGGCGTCCCCATCGCGACGTAGAGCGCGGTCCACACCGGCCCGAACACCGCGTTCGGCGGCGTGCCGGGCGGCTTGGCGAGCCCCGCATACCAGCCGCCGACGTTGGCGGCCGTGATACCGCCCGCCACCGCCCCGGTGAGCAGGCCGAGCCCGACGAATCCGGCCAGCGCCAGGAGCGTCCACCGCCCGGGAAGGGGCGCCATGCTATTGCTCTCGAAGGCACGATCCTCCCGTCTGCAGGTCGCATATGGTGGCGGCCGGCCCGACCGGCCAGGGCTGGGCCCGCATGTCCTCCCCGCGGCAGGCGGCGCGGGAACATTGCTGGTGGCGGCGCTCTTCGGCGTTGTGGCGATCCCGGGACGACCGACGCCAGGAGAAGCCGTGGCCGAGCAGGAAGCGCCCATGCCGAGCCGCACCGAGGCCGCGGAGGCGCGCCGACGCAGCATATTCGGCCTGAACGGCCTCAACTTCTTCTATGCCGACATGATGACCGGGTTCGGCCCGTTCGTGACCAAGTTCCTTTACCTCACGTCAACGGCTGCAGTCTTCCACCGACAGCCTGGCCTTCACCAGCGCGGCACCATGGCCGCCGTCGCCGGCCAGGTGCCGGGCGGCCTGCTGGTCGATGCCATGCCGCAGCGCCGGCTGATCGCCGCGATCGGCATCGCGCTGGTGATCGCCTCGGCGCTGATGCTCGCCCTGCTGCCCAGCTACCTCCCGGTGGTGACCGCGCAGCTCATGCAGGGCGTCGCCAACTCCCTGATCACGCCGGCGATCGCCGCCATCACGCTGACGCTGGCACCCAGCCGCCGGCTCGGCAACCGGCTGGGCGGCAACGCGCGCTACAAGGCGCTCGGCAGCATGCTGACGGCGGTGCTGATGGGCTGGATCGGCACCCATGTCGGCACCGGGGCGGTGTTCTACGTCTCGGCCGCCTTCGGCGGCATCGCGCTCGGCTTCCTGTTCATGATCAGCGGCGTGGACATCCTCAGCGCGCCGCAGCGCACCGAGCATCCCACCGCCTGGCCGAAGGCGCAGCGCAAGGCGCCGATGCGGCGCAAGCGCGAGATCTGGCGCGATCCGCTGCTGCTGGCCTTCGCCGGC
>JBGAIK010000278.1:0-5998 GCA_044225615.1 Acetobacteraceae bacterium
ATGCTAGTGTCCCGATTCCGAAGTTCGTTGCCACGCGCAGTGGTCGGAATCGGGACACTAGCTCTTTGTTTTCAGTGTCCTGTTCACCCCTACGTCCGCCATGAAGGATGGCGAACTTCGGGGACAGGACACTAGCCTCGTGACAGGACGATTGCACGGAAGCGCGCCATGGCCGAAGCAGAGCAGGACTACATCATCGTCGGCGCCGGGTCGGCCGGCGCGGCGCTGGCCGCCCGGCTGACCGAGGACGGGCGGACGAAGGTGCTGCTGCTGGAAGCCGGCAAGGCCAGCCATCCCTATTCCTGGATGCCGGCCAGCTTCGGCCTGCTGATCGACAACCCCGCCGCCAACTGGCGCTTCCGCTCCGAGCCCGAGCCCAACACCAACATGCGCGAGATCCCGGTGCCGCGCGGCAAGCTGCTGGGCGGCTCGTCGGCGATCAACGGGCTGGTCTTCGTGCGCGGCCAGCCGCTCGACTTCGACACCTGGGCGCAGCAGGGCAACCGCGGCTGGGGCTGGGACGACGTGCTGCCGCTGTTCAAGCGCATGGAGCACTACGAGGGGCCGGCCGGCCCGACCCGGGCCACCGGCGGGCCGCTGCGCGTCTCCGAGGTGCCGGACCAGAACCCGCTCTACGATGCGATCTTCGAGGCCGCGGTCGCCGCCGGCTACAGGCGCAACCCGGACTACAACAGCGAGGACCAGGAAGGCGTCGTCAAGACGCAGACCACGATCAGCAACGGCCGGCGCATGAGCACGGCGCATTGCTACCTGCGCCCGGCGCTGACCCGGCCGAACCTGCGCATCGTGACCGAGGCGCTGACCCACCGGGTGATCCTGGAGGGCAAGAGCTGCGTCGGCGTGGCCTACGAGGTGAACGGCCAGGTCGCCGAGGCGCGGGCGGGCAAAGAGGTGATCCTGTGCTCGGGCGCGATCGGCTCGCCGCAGATCCTGGAACTGTCCGGGATCGGCCGGCCGGACGTGCTGGGCCGGCACGGCATCGCGGTGCAGCACGAGCTGCCGGGGGTGGGCGAGAATTTCCGCGACCACCTCAACGCCCGCATCCAGTGGAAGATCAAGGTGCCGGGCGTGTCCTACAACGAGCGGATGAACGGCCTGCCGCGCCGCGCCATCCAGCTGCTGAAGTTCCTGACCACGCGCGGCGGGTTCATGAGCCTGCCCTCGGCGCCGCTGCTCGCCTTCCTCAAGACCCGGCCGGAGCTGGAGACGCCCGACGTGCAGATGCACATCGTGCCCTACGGCATCAAGAACCCGAAGAAGCGCGAGCTGCACGACTTCCCGGCCTTCACCATGGCGGTCTACCAGCTGCGGCCGGAGAGCCTGGGCTCGATCCATATCCGCTCGGCCGATCCCAAGGCGCAGCCGGCCATCCGGTTCAACTTCCTGCACGACCCGATCGACCAGCGCTGCATGGTGGACGGGTTCAAGATGCTGCGGAAGATCGCCAACGCCGCCCCGCTCGACCCCTATCGCGGCGAGGAATACTCGCCCGGCGCGACGGCCACGACCGATGCGGAGATCCTGGCCTGGATCCGCAACTTCGCCGAGACCGCCTACCACCCGATCGGCACCTGCCGGATGGGCCCCGGCACCAACACGGTGGTGGACGACCGGCTGCGCGTGCACGGCATTGCCGGGCTGCGCGTGGCGGATGCCGCGATCTTCCCCACCATGCCCTCGGGCAACACCAACGCGCCGAGCATCCTGGTGGGCGAGAAGGCGGCCGACCTGCTGCGCGCCGCGTGATACAATAGGTTACTGACGGCGGCCCGACGAGGTCCCCGCCGTACACCCCATCTTCATGCCTGCATGGCTTGCTGGCGCCGTCCCTCACCTGGCGGAGTGCCCGATGCTGTCTCGCGTCTCATCCAAAACCCTGCTGCGCGCCGTGCTCGGCGCGCTGGCCCTGCTGGCGGTCGGCGTGCTCGCCTCCCGCGCCTGGGAGGCGTGGACCGACCGCGCAGCCGCGGCGCGCATCCTGCGCGTGGTCGATGCCTCCGGCCCCGCCTTCACCACCCTGGTCAACCAGCGCACCGACCGCAGCACCACGCAGCGCACCTGGAAGGCCGCCGAGCCGATCTCGG
This sequence comes from Acetobacteraceae bacterium, assembly GCA_044225615.1. Taxonomy (GTDB): domain Bacteria; phylum Pseudomonadota; class Alphaproteobacteria; order Acetobacterales; family Acetobacteraceae; genus CAIYPH01. Next base: position 2,106 of record JBGAIK010000278.1, read on the forward strand.
CCAGCAACCGCGCCTATCTGACGAAGCTGCGCGATGCCGAGATGCCGGCGCTGCGCCGCACCATCGAGGCGCTGGCGGACATCGACTTCGCCGGCAAGGCGCAGCTGCTGCCGCAGCTGGTCCAGCACGAGGCGACGCTGCTGCGCCTGCAGAAGGAGCACTGGGAGGGCGTGGTCCGTCCGCTCGCCGAGCGGCGGCCGGCGCTGGCCGGCGAGTACAACGACGCCGGGCTGGCCATGCAGCGCACGCTCGAGGAGATCTCGACCAGCCTGGTCAGCGGCATCAAGCTGGCCGACGCCCGGGTGGACCTGCTGCTGCACGTCAAGCAGCTGGCCTGGGCGGTGCGCAACCTCGGCGGCGAGGCCTCGCTGCTGATCTCCCAGGGCCTGACCGCGGGCAAGCTGCCGCCCGAGGCGCGGCTGCGCTACGCCGGCTTCTCCGGCGGCGCGCGCGCCAGCTGGGACGCGATCGAGGACGCGCTGAAGGGCGCCCCGGTCTCCTCCGGCTTCGCCACCGCGCTGGAGGCGGCCAAGCAGCAGTTCTTCGCCGCCGACTATGCCGCCACCCGCGAGCGCCTGCTCGACGCGCTGACCGGCGGCGGCAAGCCCGAGATGACCGCCGACGAGTGGTCGCCCTACACCGTGCCCAAGCTCGGCGTGATGCTCGACGTGGCCGACGCGGCGCTGGCCGAGGCCCGCACCCAGGCGCTCGCCGCCCGCGACGCCGCGACCGCCGCGCTCGCGTTCGATCTCGGCCTGGTGCTGCTGGCGCTGCTGGTCTCCATCGTCGGGACGCTGGCGGTCACCCGCCACGTGATCCGCCCGCTGAACCGGCTGCGCGACGCGATGAGCCGGCTCGCCGCCGGCGACCATGCCGCCGAGACCGGCATCGCCGCGCGGCGCGACGAGATCGGGGCGCTGGCCGAGGCCTTCGCCAGCTTCCGCCAGAGCGCGATCGACAAGGCGGCGATGGAGGCGGAGCAGCAGCAGGCCCAGGCCCGCCTCGCCGAGCGCCAGCAGCGCGTGGAGGCGCGCATCGCCACCTTCGAGGGCGAGGTGAACGCGGCGCTGGCCGGGCTCGGCCGCTCGTCGCAGGCGATGGGCCAGGCCTCGGCCGAGCTGGCCGGCATTGCCGGCAGCAGCGCGGCGCAGGTGCGCACGGCAGCCGAGGCGGCCGACGAGGCGTCCAACAACGTGGCCGGCATCGCGGCGGCCACCGAGGAGCTGTCGGCCTCGATCGCCGAGATCACCCGCCAGGTGGCGAACTCGGCGGTGATCACCGAGCGGGCGGTGGAGGAGACGCGGCAGACCGACGACACGGTGCGCGGCCTGGCCGAGTCGGCCGCGCGGATCGGCGAGGTGGTGAAGCTGATCAGCGACATCGCCGGCCAGACCAACCTGCTGGCGCTGAACGCCACGATCGAGGCGGCCCGCGCCGGCGACGCCGGCAAGGGATTCGCGGTGGTGGCCAGCGAGGTCAAGAGCCTCGCCAACCAGACCGCCAAGGCGACCGAGGAGATCGCGACCCAGATCAGCGCCGTCCGCACCGTCACCGAGCAGGCGGTGAGCGCGATCAAGAAGATCGGCGCCACGATCGACGAGGTCAGCACGGTGGCGACCGCCATCGCCGCCGGCGTCGAGGAGCAGGGCGCCTCCACCCAGGAGATCGCCCGCAACACGCAGGAGGCGGCACGGCGCACGCGGGACGTGACGCAGACCATCGCCGTGGTCGCCGAGGGCACGACCGTCGCACGCGACAACAGCGCGCAGGTGCAGGGCGCGGCCGAGGCGGTGGAAGCCGAGTCGTCGCGGCTGCGCGGCCAGGTCACCCAGTTCCTGGAGGGGATCCGGGCAGCCTGAGCGGTGCCTGCGGAAGGAAGGTGAACGAAGAGGCGGCGAGGCAGCGAGAAGGAGTGCCGTTCCTTCCTTGCCGCTGTCTCGCCGCCTCCTTGTGACTCCTTGTCGTCTTTGTGGCGAGAGGCCGCGGCGGGCCTACCGCTCCTCCTCGACGCCTTCGGCTTCCACGTCCACGTCGATGCCTTCGGCGCCGTCCTCGAGGTCGGAGGTGTCCTCGAGCACGTCCTCCTCGCCTTCCTCCTCGGCGACCTCGACCTCCACGTCGGCGTCTTCGAGGCCGGGCACGGGGGCGGGCTTGGGGCGGCGCTTGTCCTCGGCCACGTTGCCGCCGGCCCGCTTCAGACGCGGCTGCTCGGCCGGCTGCTCGGTGCCGCATTTCGGGCACACGGCGGGCTGCTTCAGCAGGTCGAAGAACTTGGCGCTGCAGGAGACGCAGACGCGCTTGGTGCCGAGTTCGGGCTTCGCCATGGGACGCCTCGCGAGGGGGCCGGAAAGGGGGCGCCCTGTGCCATTGCGGGGCGCGCGTGTCAAACCCTATCGAGCGGGCATCGGCAAGGGACCGGTTTACGTGCTAAGCGCGCGGCCATGGACACGCACATGCTCCGCCCCACCCGCGCCGCCCGCCCCGCCGCCCCGCTCGCCGGCACGCTGACCGTGCCGGGCGACAAGTCGATCAGCCACCGCGCGCTGATGTTCGGCGCCATGGCGGTGGGCGAGACCCGCATCGCCGGCCTGCTGGAGGGCGAGGACGTGCTGCGCACCGCTGCCGCGATGCGCGCCCTCGGCGCCGAGGTGGCGCAGGACGGGCCGGGCGCCTGGCGCGTCAGCGGCCGCGGCGTCGGCGGGCTGACCGAGCCGGCCGACGTGCTCGACATGGGCAATTCGGGCACCGCCGCGCGGCTGCTGGCCGGCATCCTGGCCAGCCACCCGTTCTTCTCGGTGATGACCGGGATGCGCCGGGTGACCGACCCGCTGGCGGCAAGCGGCGCCCGCTTCCTGTCGCGCGAGGGCGGGCGGCTGCCGCTGGCCATCCAGGGCGCGACCGAGGCGATGCCGCTGGACTACCGCGTGCCGGTGCCCTCGGCGCAGGTGAAGTCGGCCCTGCTGCTGTGCGGCCTCAACGCCCGCGGCACGACGACGATCGAGGAGCCGGAGGCGACGCGCGACCACAGCGAGAACATGCTGCGCCATTTCGGCGCCCGGGTGCGGGTGGAAGCGAAGGGCGCCGGCCGCGTCATCGCGCTGGACGGCCAGCCCGAGCTGCGCGCGGCCGACGTGGTGGTGCCGGGCGATCCGTCCTCGGCCGCCTTCGCCGTGGTGGCGGCGCTGCTGGTGCCCGGCTCGCGCGTGCGCATCGCGGGCCTCGGCCTGAACCCGCTGCGCTGCGGCCTGTTCACCACGCTGCGCGAGATGGGCGCCGACCTGGCGGTGGAGAACCCGCGCACCGAGGGGGGCGAACCGGTGGGCGACCTCGTCGTCACCCATTCCGCGCTGCGCGGGGTGGAGGTGCCGTGGGACCGGGCGCCGTCGATGATCGACGAGTATCCGGTGCTGGCGGTGGCCGCCGCGTGCGCGGCCGGCACCACGCGCATGCTGGGGCTGAAGGAGCTGCGGGTGAAGGAAAGCGACCGGCTGTCGGCGACGGCGGCGCTGCTGCACGCGAACGGCGCGAAGGTCGAGATCGTCGGCGACGACCTGATCGTGCACGGCACCGGCGCGGCCCCCGCCGGCGGCGGCATGGTGGAGACCCACATGGACCACCGCCTGGCGATGAGCGCGCTGGTGCTGGGGCTCGCCGCCCGGGCGCCGGTCGCGGTGGACGACGCGAGCTTCATCGACACCAGCTTCCCCGGCTTCGTCGGGCTGATGAACGGCCTGGTGGGCAACGGGGGCTCGCCCGCGATCGCGGCGGCATGACGCCGGCGGTGATCGCCGTCGACGGCCCGGCCGCCGCCGGCAAGGGCACGCTGGCGCGCCGCCTGGCGGCGCATTTCGGCCTGCCCCATCTCGACACCGGACTGCTCTACCGCGCGGTCG
>JBGAIK010000279.1:0-5980 GCA_044225615.1 Acetobacteraceae bacterium
CCCGGCGCGCTGCCAGACCTGCGGGAGGTGCCTCCGGGCTGCATCTTCCGCGACCGCTGTGCCGATGCGTTTGCCGCCTGCGCGGCGCCGCCCGCATTGGCGGTGCGCGGCGCCGCCGGCCATGCCAGCGCCTGCCATCTGGCCACGCCATCTCTGCCGCAGCCGGAGCCGGCCGCCCCGTCCCGCCCGGCGGCGGCGGAGGCGGATGGGCCGCGGCTGGTGATCGACGGCGTCTCGAAATCCTTTGGCGAACGCATCGCCCTGCCATTCCTGCCGCGGCCCACGCCGATCAGGGCGGTCCAGGATGTCAGCCTCGCCGTGCCGGCCGGGAGGACGCTGGCCATCGTCGGCGAGAGCGGCTCCGGCAAGTCCACCCTCGCGCGCTGCGTGGCCGGGCTGCTCGCGCCCGGCAGCGGGCGCATCCTGCTCGACGGCCAGCCGCTCGCCGCCGCCGTGCAGCGCCGCCGCCGCGCCGAGCAGCAGGCGATCCAGTTCATCTTCCAGAACCCCGACTCCGCGCTGAACCCGCACCACACGGTGGCCGAGATCGTCGCCCGGCCGCTGCGGCTCTATGCCCGCGCCGGCGCCGACGCCAGCAGGGCACGGGTGGCGGAACTGCTCGACGCGGTCAAGCTCGCGCCCCGCCATGCCGGCCGCTATCCGCGCGAGCTGTCCGGCGGCGAGAAGCAGCGCGTCTGCATCGCCCGCGCCTTCGCGGCCGGGCCGAGCCTGGTGATCTGCGACGAGCCCACCTCGGCGCTCGACATCTCTGTGCAGGCGGCGATCCTGAACGAGCTGGTGGCGCTCCAGGCGCGGTTCGGCACGTCCTATCTGTTCATCTCGCACGACCTCGCGGTGGTGCAGCACGTGGCCGACATGGTCGCGGTGATGCATCGCGGCCGGGTGGTGGAGTACGGCAGCCCCGATTCCGTGTTCACGGCGCCGCAGGATCCCTACACGCGCGCCCTGCTGGCCGCCGTGCCGCGGCTGGCCGGGCCAGACGGATGAGCCGCTCAGTCGGCCACGGTGAAGCGGGCCCGCCGATGCCGCGGCTGCTCGATCTCGTCCAGCATGGCGACCGCGTAGTCCTCCATGGAGATGCGGCTGCGGCCGGACGCGTCGGCCAGCACCTGGTCGCCGCCGACGCGGTAGCTTCCGCTGCGGCTTCCCGGCTCGATGATCACGGGCGGGCTGAGATAGGTCCAGTCGAGCGTGCTGGCCCGGCAGAGCGCCAGCGCCTCCTTCTGCGCGACGCCCATGGGGCGGTAGATGTCCGGGTAGTCGGGCGTGTCGATCCGCTGCACGCCGGGGCGGATCTCCAGCGTGCCGGCGCCGCCCACGAGCAGCAGCCGCGGCGGCCCGGCCTGTTGCAGGGCGGCGATCAGGGCCCGCGCCGCCGCCACGATCACGCCGGCATCGCCGCCGGCGCCCGGGCCGATGGCGCTGACCACCGCATCCTGCCCGGCCGCGGCCCGCGCCACGGCGCCCGCGTCGATGACGTCCGCGACCACCCGGGCGAGCCCGGCATCCGCCCGCGCGAGCCGCGCCGGGTCGCGCAGCGCCGCCGTCACCGCGTGGCCGCGGGCCAGCGCCTCGTCAAGGATGCGCGCGCCGATCCGCCCCGTGGCGCCGAAGATGACGATGCGCATGGCGCATTCTCCTGCCTTGTGTCCAAGTACAACGGAAGCAGAAATACAGCATAGAGGAAACCGGAAAATGCCCGAAGACGAGGGTTTTGTTCACCCGGAACATGTGGTTTCGACCGGTTGGCTGGCCGAACATCTGCATGATCCGGACATGCGGATACTTGACTGCACCGTCTTCCTGGTGCCCGATCCGAAGATCACCTACCAGGTGGTTCCCGGCCGGGCGGAATTCGAGAAGGCGCACATCCCGGGCGCGCTGTTCGCCGACCTGCACAACGATCTGTCCGACCGGTCGCAGCCCTTCCGCTTCATGCTGCCCGGCGCGGAGCAGTTCGCCGCCGCCATGGGGCGGCTCGGCGTCGGCGAGACGACACGGGTGATCCTCTACAGCGGCAACACGCTATGGTGGGCCACCCGCATCTGGTGGATGCTGCGCGTGTTCGGCTTCGACAACGCCGCCGTGCTCGATGGCGGCATGCAGAAATGGCTGGCGGAGAGCCGGCCTGTGGAATCCGGCGCCGCACCCGCCGTGGCGCCGCGGCATTTCGTCGCCCGCGAGCGGCCCGGCCTGATGGTGGACAAGCAGGTCATGCTGGCGGCGATCGGCGACAAGGCGGTGTGCACAATCAATGCCCTGCTGCCCGAGCAGCATGCCGGCACCGGCGGCGTCCATTTCGGCCGGCCCGGCCATATCGCCGGCAGCGTCAACCGCCCGGCCGCGCATCTGGTCGATCCGGCCACCAATACGCTGCGCTCGCCCGCCGCGCTGCGCGCCTATTTCGGCGAGGTGGATGCATTGGAACGGAAGGTGCTGGTCTATTGCGGCGGCGGCATCGCCGCCAGCGCGGATGCGCTTGCCCTGGTGATGCTCGGCCATCGCGACGTGCGGCTGTACGACGCCTCGATGTCGGAATGGGCGCCCGATCCTGGGTTGCCGATGGAGACGGGCGGCGGCGCGGCGAGCCCCAACTGATCGGGCGTCCGATCGCCGACATGGCCGTCGGGCGGATCGCCGGCTCAGGGCATAAGCGGAGTCGGCGATCATTACCTGCAGCCCAGCCCCCTCGATCTGGGCTGCCCCAAGGCGTGATCCATTTTTTGGCTGGCTGGGAGCGTTGATGGCAACGATTGCGCGGGCGGGCGATGGCCCGCTCCGTCGTCTCTCCGCTGGCTGGGGCACCTCTACCACTGGCAGCGCGCCCGCGATGCGAATCCGGGATCAGCGGTCTGTTCGCAAGATTGGCTCGACTGCCGGCACGATGGTGGCCCGGTGCGCAAACTGGTGTCAGAGAGTGTTCGATCCCGGTATCTCTCGCCACACCACCGCCTTTCTGCGAATCGGCTCTCTGGTGGGTCGGCGACCCAAGAAAAGCGCAGCCAGGTCGCGCGAATGAACCGGACCATCAAGGACGCCACGCCCCACGAATTCATCTGCAAAGCGTGGGCTGAACAGCCAGAACGGTTCACGCTCAACCCGCACCACCAATTGCCGCAACCAACCACCGAGCGCCATCCATGTGGCGCGAGGAAAGCTCAGCCTGGCTTGGCAGTCACGAACGGCACCGCGCCCTCCGGGCGGGCAACGTTGCGGTCGGCGTCGAATTGGCGGATCGGGTGGCGGATATAGGGGTGCCGCGCGCAGGCCTCCTCATCCAGCTCCAGCCCCAGGCCGGGCAGATTCGGGATGGTGATCTCGCTGTTGGTGAAGCTCAGCTGCTCGCGCACGATCTCGCGCCGCCACGGCACGTCCACCGCGATCGTCTCCAGGATGCAGAAATTCGGGATGGTCGCCGCCAGTTGCAGCGTCATCGCGTTCATCACCGGGCCGGTCGGGTTGTGCGGCGCCACCGGCAGGAAGCGGGCGTGGCCCATGGCGGCGATCTTCTGCGCCTCCAGCATGCCGCCGACATGGCCCACATCGGGTTGCAGGATGTCCACCGCGCGCTTGGTGATCAGCTCCATGAAGCGCTCGGGCTCGAAATAGCGCTCGCCGGTGGCGATCGGGATCGGGCTGGCCGCGCGCACGTCGGCCAGTGCGTCGATGCTTTCGGGCGGCACCGGCTCCTCGAACCAGCGCGGCTCGAACTTCGCCAGCGCACGGGCCATAGCGATGGCGGTGGGCACGTTCAGGCGCCCGTGCACCTCGATCATCAGGTCGATGTCGGGGCCGACGGCGGCGCGCACCGCCTCCACGATTTCGATGGTGCGGTTGCGGGACGGCTTGTCCATTTCCAGGTAGGCGGCGCCGAACGGGTCCCATTTCAGGCCCTTGAAGCCCATCTTCACCGCTTCCACCGCCTTCTGCGCGAAGTCGGCCGGCGTGACCGCGCCGCGGAACCAGCCATTGCCGTAGCAGGGTACGGTGTCGCGGTGCTTGCCGCCCAGCAGCTCATACACGGGCACGCCGAGCGCCTTGCCCTTGATGTCGAGCAGTGCGGCTTCCATGCCGCTCAGCGCGCTGCGCAGGATCACGCCGGTGCGCCAGTAGGAATTGCGGTGCATCAGCTGGATCAGATAGTCGGTCTGGAACGGATCCTTCCCGATCAGGAACTCGCCCAATTCCTCCAGCGCCGCCACCACGGCCTTCTCGTTCCACTCGACGGTGGATTCACCGAGCCCCTCGAGGCCGGAATCGGTCTGCAGCTTCACGAAGATGTAGTTGGCCCGGTGCGCATCGACGAGGAAGGTCTTGAAGCCGGTGATCTTCATGGCGTTGTCCTTCGTGTTTCTGTTTCGCCCCAGCGACGGTCGAGGTCGGGCCAGGGGATGGAGGAGACCAGCAGCCGCGTGTAGTCGTGCTGCGGGTTGCCGATCACGCCGGCGGCGTCGCCCCGCTCCACCACCTGGCCGCGATGCAGCACGAGCACTTCGTCGGCGACGTGGTAGGCAGTGGTGATGTCGTGCGTGATGTAGACGATGGCGATGCCGTGGGCGCTGTTCAGCGTCACGATATTGGCCAGGATCGTCGCCCGCAGCGAGGCGTCCACCATCGACACCGGCTCGTCGGCCACCAGCAGGCGCGGGCGCAGCAGCAGGGCGCGGGCCACCATCAGCCGCTGGCGCTGGCCGCCGCTCAACTGGTGCGGGTAGCGGCCGAGCGTGTCGCCCGGGTTCAGCCCTACGCTGTCGCAGGCCTGCGCCGCCAGCTCCAGCGCCTGGGCACGGCGGCGCGCCAGGCCGAACTCGCGCAGCGGCACGGTCAGCGCGTGGTCCACCGTGTAGAATGGGTTGTAGGCGGAGAACGGGTCCTGGGTGATGGCCTGCACGCTGCGGCGGAACTCCCGCCGCTCGGCGCGGCCGAAGCCGCGCACGTCGCGCCCCTCGAAGCGCAGCGTGCCGGTGTCGGGCGCGATCAGGCCGAGCAGGATGTTGCCGAGCGTGGTCTTGCCGCTGCCGCTCTCCCCCACCACGGCGATCACCGGCGGGCGGTCGGCGCGCATCGCCAGGTCGATCGGCTGCAGCGCCGGCACATGGTTGCGCCGGAACAGCCCGCCGCCATAGGTCTTGCCGGCGCCGGCCAGCTCCACCAGCGGCGGCGGGTCAGGCGGGGGCAACTGGCATCTCCTCCAGATGGCAGGCCACGGTGCGGCCGGGCGCGATCGCGCGGCTGTCCGGCCGTTCGCGCCGGCAGATTTCCATGGCGAAGCGGCAGCGCGGCGCGAAGGCGCAGCCCGGCGGCAGGCGCGCCAGCGACGGCGTGATGCCGGGAATGCCGGTGAAATGGCCGCGATTGTCGAAGGTCGGCACCGAGTCGATCAGCATCCGCGTGTAGGGGTGGCGCGGCGTGCGGAACACCTCGGCGATGCTGCCGAGCTCCACCAGCCGCCCGGCATACATCACCGCGAGCCGGTCCACGAACTGCACCATCAGCCCCATGTCGTGGCCGATCAGGATCAGGCAGGCCCCGGTCTCCTGCTGCAACCGACCGAGCGTGGCCATCACCTGGCGCTGGGTGACCACGTCGAGCGCGCTGGTCGGCTCGTCGGCGATCACCAGCTTGGGGCGCAGCAGGGTCGCCAGCGCGATGCAGACGCGCTGCTTCATGCCGCCGCTGAGCTGGTGCGGATACAGCCGCGCCACCCGCGCCGGCAGGTCCACCCCGGCCAGCGCGTTGGCGATCGCGTCGGGCGCGACGGTCCCGCCATGGTCGATGATCGCATCGCGCATCTGCGCCGCGACGGTCTTCACCGGGTTCAGCGAGTTCATCGCCCCCTGCGGAATGTAGCTGACCACCCGCAGCCGCGCGGCCCGCATCCCGTCTTCGTCCAGCGCGCGCAGATCGGTGCCGTTCAGCACCACCCGCCCGCCGGCGACGCGGCCGGGCGGGCGGATCA
>JBGAIK010000001.1:0-54109 GCA_044225615.1 Acetobacteraceae bacterium
ATGGCCCTTGGCCGGCGGAGCCTTTGTCTTCCCTTCATCGTATCAGTTCCCCCAGCATCGCAGCGACCTGGGCGGGCAGTTCGGCCGCGCCCGAGGCGGCGCGCAAGCCGGCCTCGCCCATGGCGGAGCGGGCGGCGGGGTCGCGCAGCATGGCGGCGAGCCAGGCGGCGAGGGCGGGGGCGTCGGCGACTACGGCCAGCGCGCCGGCGGCGCGGAGTTCGGCGGCGATGTCGGCGAAGTTCTGCATCGCCGGGCCGGCGGCGACGGCGCAGCCGAGGCGGGCGGGCTCGAGCGGGTTCTGGCCACCCTGTTCGCCGCCCAGCGTCTTGCCCATGAAGGCGAGGCCGGCGAGGCGGTAGTAGAGGCCGAGCTCGCCGAGCGTGTCGCCGATCCAGATGCCGGACCCGGCGGGCGGGTCCTCGCCGAGGCTGCGGCGGGTGGTGGGCATGTCGCTGGCGGCGGCGATGGCGGGGCCGCGTTCGGGGTGGCGGGGGACGAGGATGGTCAGCAGGCCGGGGAAGTCGGGGGCCAGGCGGCGGTGGACCTCGCGCACGACGTCGTCTTCGCCCGGATGGGTGCTGGCGGCGAGCCAGGCCGGGCGCCAGCCGAGCAGGCCGCGCAAGCGGGCGAGCTCTTCGTCGGGCGCGGCGAGGGGGGGCGCGGCGTATTTGAGATTGCCGATCAGGGCGGCGGGCGGGGCGCCGAGACCGGCGAGGCGGGCGGCATCGGCGGGTGACTGGGCGTGGATCCGGGCGAAGCCGCCGAACAGGGGGCGGGCGATGGCGGGGACGCGGCACCATTTCGCGTGGCTGCGGGCGGAGAGCCGGGCGTTCACCAGTGCGAGCGGGATGGCGCGGGCGGCGGCGGCGCGCAGGAGGTTGGGCCAGATCTCGCTCTCGACGAAGGCGGCCGCGTCCGGCCGCCAGTGGTCGAGGAAACGGCCGGCCCAGCCGGGGACGTCGAGCGGCACGAAACGGTGACGGACGGTGGCGGAGGTGACGGTGCCGGTGGTGAGGAGCACCTCGCCATCGAGGGCGGCGAGCAGGGGCAGGATCGAGACCGTCTCGCCGACGCTGGCCGCGTGCAGCCAGAGCAGGCGGCCGTCCGGGCGCGGCGTGGCGTCGATGCCACGGCGCTCGGGCAGGCGGGCGGCGATCTCCTTGCCGTGCTGCAGGCGGCGGGCCAGCAGCAGGCGCAGCGCCGGGGCGGCGAGCGTCATCGCACCGGCGTAGAGGGACAGCGCGCTCATCGCACCAGGACGTCGGCGCGGTCGGCCGCCGCGGTCATGGCGGCCGCGATCGCGGGCAGCGCCGCGCGCCAGGACTCGGGCGCCACCGCGATCGGCGGGGCGCAGACCATCGCACCGCGGCCGAAGGGCAAGGGCAGCACCATGCGGTCCCAGGTGGCGAGCTCCACCCGCCAGCGCAGCTGGGCCGCACAGGGCAGCACCGGGACGCCCGCGAGCCCGGCGAGCTGTGCGACGCCGGGGGCCGCGACCCGGCGCGGGCCGCGCGGGCCATCGGGCGTGATCACCGCCACCACGCCCTCGCCGATCAGCTCCAGCAGGGTGCGCGCCCCGGCGGCGCCGCCGCGCTGGATGCCGTTGCGGGCGGTCGATCCGTGCGCGACCTCGGCCCCGAAACGGGCCATGACCGCCCCGAGCAGCCGCCCGTCGGCATGGCGGCTGGCGAGCACCGCGGCGCGCAGGAACAGCGCCGGCATCAGCGGCAGGCGCTCGTGCCAGAAGGCGGCGACGCCGCGGCCTGCGGCCACGACCGGGGCGAGGTGCTCGGCACCTTCCAGCGTCCAGCGCGTGGTGGCGAGCGCGAAGCGCAGGTAGCCGCCCAGCAGCCAGGCGAGCGCCGCCTGCACCCCCGGCCGCCGCAGCAGGCCCTTCACGACGCGCGCCCTTCCGCCATGCGCCGGGCGGTAGCATGGCCCCGGGAGGGCGGCAAACGGGGGGCGGCCGGCTATTGTCGCGGCCAGGCTGCGTGGGCAGACTTCCTGGGCCGAAACGACGTGGATGCACCGGATGCGCCTGCTTACGCTTGGCTCCAAGCTGCTGCGCCACGCGCGGCTGCTGCGCGACGACCCCGAGCGCTTCGGCGCCAACCTGCTCCAGTTCACCAATCCGCAGCGGTTCCGGGAGCGGATCGTCGGTCTCGACCTGCCGCCCGAGCTGCATGTGCGGATCGACCCCGCGCTGTCGGGCCCGCAGCCACGGCTGACGGTGATGATCCCGGCGCTGGGTGTCGGCGGCATGACGGGCGGGCCGAACACGATCCTGCTGCTCGCCTGGCATCTGGCGCGCGCGGGAATCGGCGTGCGGGTGGTCTCGACCGTATGGAAGCCCGACGCCGATGCCGCGGAGTTCTGGCGCGGCCTGGCGCGGCTCACCGGCTCCGACGAGCGGCCGGCGAACCTGGAGCTGATCCTGGACCATGGTGTCGACGCGCCGCTCCGCGTCGGCCCGGATGACTGGTTCCTCGCCACGCACTGGCATACCGCCCACCAGCTGCGCTTCCTCTATCTGATCCAGGATTTCGAGCCCGGCTTCTACGCCTATTCCGGCACCCATGCGGCCTGCCTGGAAACCTACCGGCTGGATCACGTCCCGATCTTCAACCAGGCGCTGGTGCGCGACCATTTCGCCCTTGCCGGCGTCGGGCCGGCGGCCAGCGCCCCGGCGCTCGCCTTCGAGCCGGCGGTGGACCGCGCCGTGTTCCACCCGGCCGCGACGCCGCGCGCAGGCCGCCGCCGGCTGCTGTTCTACGCCCGCCCGACCAACCCGCGGAACATGTTCGGCACCGGCCTCGCGGCGCTGCGTGCGGCCGGCACCGACGCCGCCTTCGCAGGGACTGGGACTTCGGCGGCGGCCGCGCCCTGCGGCAGGCGCCGTGGCTCGACTATCACGGCTATGCGGCGCTGCTGCGCGACTCCGACGTGCTGCTGTGCCTGATGCTGTCGCCCCACACCAGCTATCCGGTGCTGGAAATGGCGGCCAGCGGCGGCCAGGTGGTGACCAACGGCTTCGGCGCCAAGACGGCCGAGCGGATGGCACGGATCGCGCCCGGCGTCATTGTCGCATCGCCCGATCCCGAGAGCATCGCCGCCGGCCTGGTCGCCGCCGCCGGCCGGGTGGGCGGGGGAGAGCGGCCGGGCCTGACCTTGCCGGAAAGCTGGACCGACGCGATCCGCCCGGTGGTTGCCGCCATCGCCGCGCTTGTCGCCCCGCCGGGCGGCGCTTGACAGCGAATTCGGCGCCTCCATAGGGTCGCGCGCATCGCATCAGCGGGGGAGAATTCGCATGGCTGGGGTTGGGTTCGGGCGCCGCGCGCTCGCCGCACTGGGGCTGCTGGGCGGCCTGGCCGGCGGCATCGCCGCGGCGCAGGCCGGCGAGATCACCTTCTGGACCTGGCGCCAGGAGGACAAGGCCGCGTATGCCGAACTGTTCGCCGACTTCACCAGGGCCAATCCCGACGTGACGGTGAAGTTCGAGGCGTTCTCGACCGAGACCTACGCCACCACCCTGTCCACCGCGCTGGCCGCCGGGCGCGGCGGCGACGTGATCCATACGCGCGCCTATGGCGGCCTGGAGCAGTTCGCCAAGGCCGGCTACCTGCTGGCGCTCGATCCCGCGCAGGTGCCGGAGCTGGCCAACCTTCCGGCGGACGCCAACGCCTCCGAGACGCTGCGCGCCGACGGCCGCGTCTACTCGCTGTCCTTCGCCTCCCAGACGCTCGGCGTTTTCGTCAACAACGACGTGTTCGCCAAGGCCGGGCTGAAGCCGGCGACGAACTGGGACGAGTTCATCGCCCTGTGCAAGGCGCTGAAGGCCAAGGGCGTCACGCCGATCGCCAACGGCATGGCGACGGCGTGGATGGACGAGGTGTTCACCTCCACCCTGACCAACCCGCATCTCGGCCCCGAATTCGTCGCCGACATCCTGTCGGGCAAGGCCACCTTCTCCGACCCGCGCTACGTCGCCGCACTGGGCAAGCTGCTGGAGCTGCGCGACTACCTGCCCACCGGCTACATGGGCGTGGACTACGCCACCGCCCAGCAGCTGTTCCTGTCCGGCGCGGCCGGCATGTTCATCGGCGGCAGCTTCGAGATCGCAAACTTCCGCAAGCAGAACCCCAAGATCAACATGACCTTCCTGGCGCCGCCGGCGGCGAAGCCGGGCGGCACCGGCTACGTCTCCAAGTTCTTCGACGGCGGCTTCGCGGTGAACGCCAAGTCCGCCAACCAGAAGGACGCGCTGCGCCTGGTGCGCTGGATGGGCACCAAGCAGTTCGGCGACAAGTTCTCCGCCCTGCTCGGCAACATCTCGCCGATCAAGGGCGTCACCATCGCCGATCCGATGCTGGCCGAGGTGGCGAAGCTGAACGACGCCTCGATGCCCTACATCATGGCCGTGCATTTCCGCTACGAGACGCCGACCGGCTCGGAGCTGCTGCAATCCGGCATCCAGAAGATGATGGCCGGGAGCATGACGCCGCAGCAGGTGGGGGATTCGATCACGCAAGGGGTCGCGCGGTATTTCAAGCCGTTCCAGAAGTAAGGCAAGGGAAGTGCCTCCGGCGGCCAGGGGGCGCAGCCGCCCCCTGGACCCGGCGATATCGCTGGCGGCCGCATCACCGGCCTTCGGTGATTGGCCTGCTTGCCTGCGGCGCGAGAAGGTAGGTCGTGCCAATCATCGACGGCCGGGGATGCAGCCGCCAGCAGGAATGGTTTCCAAAGGCCCCCGGCCTTTGGCCGCCGGAGGCCGCTTGCCTTGAAACGCAACGCGATCTGGATCGCCTTCCTGCTCACCCCCGGCCTGCTGATCATGGCCGTGTTCGTCGCGATTCCGCTGCTGTCGGCGTTCCGGCTGTCGTTCTACAGCTTCCACGGCCTTGCCCCCGCCGACTTCATCGGCCTGCGCAACTTCATCGAGGTGCTGACGGAGGAGCCGTTCGCGGGGTGGACCTGGCGGGCGCTCAGGCACAATGTCGTGGTGTTCGTTTCGTTGATGCTGATCCAGAACGGGCTCGCCTATCTGATCGGGTTCGCGCTGCTGAAGGCGTTGCCGGGGCATCGGGTGCACCAGGTGATCGTGTTCCTGCCGGTGGTGCTGTCGGGGGTGATCGTGGGCTTCCTGTGGAAGCTGTTCCTGCATCCGCTGTTCGGGCTGGTGAACAAGGCGCTGGCGCTGGTGGGCATCCAGGGGCTGCCCTGGCTGGGCGACGAGAGCACCGCGCTGGGGGCGATCATCTTCACCAATGCCTGGCACTGGGTGGGGTTTCCGGCGCTGATCTTCCTGGCCGGGATGCAGCGGATATCGCGGGAGACGCTGGAGGCGGCGCGGATCGACGGGGCGGGCGACTGGAAGCTGATGACGCGGATCGTCTGGCCGCTGGTGGCCCCCTCGGTGACGATCGTGTTCACGCTGACCTTCATCGGCAGCTTCAACTGGTTCGAGCTGCCCTACGTCATGAGCGGCCTCAACGGCTCCCCCGGCGGCGCCACCGACGTCCTCGGCCTCTATTTCTACCGCACGGCGTTCGGCAACGTGAGCTCGGGGCTGCAGGATTTCGGCCATGGCAGCGCGCTGGCGGTGCTGATGTTCCTGTTCATCGCGGTGGTCTCGGCGGTGGCGCTGCGGGTGCTGCGGCGGCGCGAGATCGAGGTCTAGTGTCCCGGTTCCGAAGTTCGTTGCCACGTGCAGTGGTCGGAATCGGGACACTAGCTCTTTGTTTTCAGTGTCCTGTTCACCCCTACGTCCGCCATGAAGGATGGCGAACTTCGGGGACAGGACACTAGCGTGGGCGAGCGGTTCAAGAACGGGGCGATCCAGGCGCTGCTGGCGCTGAACGCGTTCATCATGGTCTATCCGCTGGTCGTGATGGCGCTGTCGGCGTTCAAGGGCAATGCCGAGATCTTCTCCTCCCCGTTCGAGCTGCCGGCGAGCTTCGCGCCGGACAACCTGCTGCGCATCTGGGGCGAGACCAGCTTCGTGCGCTACCTGGTGAACTCGCTGCTGGTGACGGCCGCCTCGGTGGCCGCGATCGTGGTGGTGGGGACGATGGCGGCCTATGCGATCGCCCGCTACGCGTTCCGCGGCAACGGGCTGGTGTTCCTGTTCTTCCTGTCGGGGCTGATGGTGCCGCTGAAGCTCGCGATCATCCCGCTGTTCATCCAGCTCGACGCGCTGGGGCTGATCGACACCCGGGCGGGGCTGGTGCTGGTCTATGTCGCCATGGGCCTGCCGTCGGCGGTGTTCATCCTGACCGGCTTCCTGCGCACACTGCCCGGCGAGCTGGAGGAGAGCGCCCGCATCGAGGGGGCGAGCGAGCTGCGCACCATGCTCTCGGTGATGCTGCCGCTGGCGCGCCCGGCGATGGTGATCGCGGCGATCCAGAATGCGGTGCCGATCTGGAACGATTTCTTCTTTCCGCTGGTCTTCATCTCGTCGGACCGGCTGAAGACGCTGCCGCAGGGGCTGACGGTGTTCATGGGCGAGTACAATACCGACTGGGGGGTGCTGTTCGCCGGGCTGACGCTGTCGGCGCTGCCGATCACGCTGGCCTATATCGTGCTGTCGAAGCAGTTCATCGCCGGGCTGACGCAGGGGGCGATCAAGTAGCGTCGATCGGCCGACAATAAAAGGAAGGATTCACAAAAAGGCAGCGAGGCAGCGAGAAGAATGGCCGAGGAGCCTGTCTTTCGCTCTTGAATCCTTCTCGCTGCCTCGCCGTCTCTTTGTGAATCTTCCTGACTCGCGACGTGCCGGCGATCGGTCCTGCGTCGCGAACTCCGCCATTGAATTCCTCCCGCCGCCCGTGCATTTTCGCGCCTCGCGGCCGGACCAACCGGCTGCAGGACAGGGAGACCTCATGATGAAATTTCCGACCTCCTTCGGGTCCGGGATCGCGCTTGCCACCGTGCTGTTCGCCGCCACCGGTGCGCATGCCCAGGGCAGCGGCTCGGCCACGATCGATGCCATCATCAAGCGCGGCGAGCTCGCCTGCGGCACCGCCGGCAACTCGCCCGGCTTCTCGCTGCCCGACAGCCAGGGCGTGATGAAGGGCCTGGACGCCGACAGCTGCCGCGCCGTGGCCGCCGCCATCTTCGGCGACGCCAAGAAGGTGAAGTTCGTCCCCACCACGGCGCAGAACCGCTTCACCGCGCTGCAGTCGGGCGAGGTGGACCTGCTCTACCGCTCCACCACCTGGACGCTTGGCCGCGAGGGCAACCTGGGCGGCATGTTCGCCAGCGTGAACTTCTACGACGGCACCGGCTTCCTGGTGAAGAAGGCCTCCGGCGTGAAGTCCGCCAAGGAGCTCGACGGCGCCACCATCTGCGTCGCCCCGGGCACCAGCACCGAGCTTGCCATCGCCGACTACTTCCGGGTCAACAAGCTGAAGTTCACGCCGATCCTGATCCAGGACCTCAGCGAGATCCAGAACGCCTACATGTCCGGCCGCTGCGACGCCTACTCGACCGACGCCTCGGGCCTCGCCGCCTATGCCTTCCAGCAGGGGC
Source organism: Acetobacteraceae bacterium (assembly GCA_044225615.1). Lineage (GTDB taxonomy): Bacteria > Pseudomonadota > Alphaproteobacteria > Acetobacterales > Acetobacteraceae > CAIYPH01. The sequence continues at coordinate 7,528 of JBGAIK010000001.1, forward strand.
CGAAGGCCGCCGAGCACGTGCTGCTGCCCGAGATCATCTCCAAGGAGCCGCTCGGCGCCATGGTGCGCAAGGGCGACGACAAGTTCTTCGACCTGGTCCGCTGGGTCTACTTCGCCACCCTGATCGCCGAGGAATACGGCATCACCCAGGCGAACGTGGACAGCTTCGCCACCAGCAACGTGCCTGAGGTGCGGCGTCTGCTCGGCCTCGAGGGCGACATGGGCAAGGCGCTCGGCGTCGACAACAAGTGGGCCTACAACGCGATCAAGCAGGCCGGCAATTTCGGCGAGATCTGGGACCGCAACATCACGCCGATGGGCGTGCCGCGCGGGATCAACAACCTGTGGAACAAGGGCGGCCTGCACTACGCCCCGCCGATGCGCTGATCCCGGCCTTCGGCTGACATGCCTTCCGCCGCCGGCCCCGCAAGGGGCCGGCGGTTTCGTTTGCGGCGCGCGACGCCCGGCCGTGGACGGCGCCGAAAGGAACCTTTAGCGTAAGGTCTCGGACCCGGCATTGGACAGGCGTGCGATGGGCATCACGATCACCGGCGGCAACACCACCACGGGGACGATCACCCCCGCCCTGTTCCTGTCCGGCCCCGGCGACGACCCGGTGCTGATCACCACCGGCGCGGAGGGCGCGCTCGGCACCATCGTCGGCGCCGTCTATGGCATCGCCGGCTCCGGCAGCCAGGACTGGACGATCACCAACCAGGGCACGGTGCAGGCCACCTTGGCCGGCGTCGGCGTGGTGCTCAATGCCGGCGGCAGCATCGCCAACCAGGGCACCGCCGCCCTGATCTACGGCAGCGCCTATGGCGCGCGCATCTCGGGCGTGGGCACCATCACCAACGGCGGCAGCATCGCCGGCGCCGGCCATACCGGCGTCATCCTCAACGGCAACGCGAGCCGCCTCGACAATGGCGGGGACGCAAGCACCGCGGCCCGCATCAGCGGCGGCGTGTTCGGCGCCCGGCTGGGCGGCGCCAATGTGCAGGTCACCAACGGCGGCACCATCAGCGGCGGCTTCTACGATGCGGTGCTGGCCAGCAACGGCGGCACCGTCACCAACGGATCCACCGCGAATTCCGCCGCCCGCATCGACGGCAACCGCACCGGCATCGGCTTCCTCGCCGGCACCGGCACCGTCGTCAATCACGGCACCATCAGCGGCGCGGCCGGCAGCGGCGTCGCGCTGCTGGGCGGCGGCAGCGCCACCAACGCCGCGGCCGGGACGATCGCCGGCAGCTATGCCGGCATCGAGGCCAGCGCTGCCGCGGCCACGATCGCCAACGACGGCACCATCACCGCCAGCAGCTTCTATGGCGTGATCCTGCGTGCCGGCGGCACCGTGACCAATGCCGGCACCGCGGCCCTGATCGGCGGCGCGGTGACCGGGGTGCTCGCCGGTGTGTCGGCCACGGTGACCAATCGCGGCCTGATTTCCGGTCAGCGCAACGGCATCGCCATCAACGGCGCCGGCGCGGTGACCAACGGCGGCAGCGACACGTCGGCGGCGCGCATCATCGCGACCGACTCCTATGCCGACGACCCCAGCGCCGGGCTGCGCATCCAGGGCGCGGCGTCCGTCAGCAACTGGGGCACCATCGCCGTCGCCGCCGCCATCGGTCGCGCCGTGCTGCTGGAGCAGGGCGGGACGCTGGCCAATCTCGGCTCCGCCTCGGCGATCTACGGTGGCGCCTGGGGGGTGCTCGCGCTCGGCGCGGCCAGCATCGACAATGCGGGCGTGATCGCGTCCCGGCACGGGGTGGACTTCGATGCCGGTGGCAGCCTGCGCAACACCGGCACGATCCAGGCCGACGACACCGCCGTGCACGGCAATGGCGGAACGGTGCGCCTGACCAACCGGGGCTGGATTTCCGGTGGCACCAGCGGGGTGCAGCTCGATCGCGGCGGCGTGGTGCGCAACGGCACGGCGGCGGACGCCGGCGCCATCATCTATGGCGCCGACGCCGGCCTGGTATTGGCCGGGCCGACCCGCCAGGTGATCAACGACGGCACCATCGGCAGCGACCACGGCCCGGCGCTTGACATGCGCAACGGCGGCACCGTCACCAACGGGCACGGCCGCAATTCGCTGGCGACCATCGCCGGCTATTACGGGATCAGGGTCGGGCCGGGCGCGGCGCAGCCGCTCACGGTCATCAACACGGGCACGATCAGCGGGCTGGTCGGCATCGCCATGAAGGGCGGCACCGTCACCAACAGCGGCCTGATCGTGGGCCTCGCGGCCATCATCGCGCAGGGCACGGTCGCGGCGACGATCCTCAATTCCGGCGCCATCACCAGCTACGCCGGGCAGGCGATCGGGTTCGCCGACGCCGACGGCAACGTGTTCGGCATGACCCGCCAGTCGACCACCTTCGGGCTGGTGCAGGGCGGCGCGCTGACCGATACGCTGCGGCTGACGGGGGCGACGCCGGTGAGAGGCGTGGCGAGCGGCCTGGGCAGCAAGTTCACCGGCTTCGAGCGGGTGGAGGTGGCGGATGGGGGGCTGTGGCGGCTGACCGGCCTCAACACCCTGCCCGGCGGCGCGACGCTGGCGCTGGACGGGGCGCTGGAGGTGGCGGGCACGCTTGCCGTCGCCGGAACGCTGAACCTGGTGCGGCCGGCCGGCGCGGGACGCACCGTGCTCGGCGTGACGCCTGGCGGCATCATCGAGATCGGCGCAGCCGGCGGCGCGCTGCCGGGGCGGATCACGGTGGACGCGGATGGCCGCCTTGTCGCGGCAGGCGAGCTGGCCGGCCGGATCGACGCCGCCGGCAGCGATCCGGCGCGCATCGTCAACAACGGCACCATCGCGGTCGCCGAGGCTGACAGCCTCACCCTGCACGGCCGCGTCAGCGGCAGCGGCACGTTCGAGCTCGGGCACAACTCGCAGCTGATCCTTGCGGATCTCTCGACGGTGCGGAACTTCCTGTTCCCGGCCACGGGCAGCGACGAGCAGGTGGTGATGGAGATGACGCCGACCAACACGCCGATCCTGCGGGGCTTCGCCGATGCGGATTCGATCGCGCTGCCGGGCTTCGTCGCCGACCCGCTGCTGACCACCTTCGCCGCCCATGTGCTGACGCTGCACGAGGTGGGGGGCGGCGGCACGGTGCGCCTGCAGGTGGCGGGGCCGGGATACCAGCTGGGCGATTTTCTGGTGGCGCCGGGGGTGGGTGGGGGGACGCTGATTACTCACATGTAGAAGGAAGAATGTTCTTTTTTGAAAAAAAGAACCAAAAAACTTTGATCCGTTTGGCGCCGGAGTCGCCTCACAAAGAACAACGGATAAAAGTCTTTTTGCTTCTTTTTCTTCAGAAAAAGAAGACCTTACCTTGCCTGCAGCTTGCTTCTGCGAAAGCGCACCGGAAACGCCGGCTGCATCGCCGCGATCTCCTCGGCTGCGAGGTCGCGACCGATGATCACCAGCCCCTCGGCGCCGGTGCCCGCGAAGGCCCGCGGCGGGCTGAACACCGTGCCGACCGCCTGGACCAGCACCGGCGGGGCGACGTCGGCGAGGCGCAGCACGCCCTTGAGCCGCAGCAGCCGTTCCCCGGCCAGGCCGGCCAGGTTCTCCAGCCACTCCATCAGCGCGTCGTAGCCGACTGCCCCGATGTCGGCGGTGAGCACCGCGATGCGGGGATGCCCGCCGCCGGTGTCGGCGACCGGCCGCGGCGGGCCGGGTGCCGCGAAGGCGGCGACGGCGCGGCGGACAGGATCGGGCTCGGCGATGCAGGTGGCGAGCGGGTTGATCGCGGACAGCCGTGCCGCGAGCGTCGGCGCGGTGCCGGGCGGCGCGCGATCCAGCTTGGTCAGCACCAGCGTGCCCGCGCCGGCGAGCTGGGCGGCGGCGATGTCGAAATCCTGTCCGTCCAGCGCCGGCACCGCCGCGTCGCAGGTGGCGATCACCGCGGCCCGCATGCCGAGCGGGCCGAGCTCCGCGAGCGCCCGCAGGATCGGGCCGGGCCGGGCAAGGCCGCTGGTTTCCAGCACGATCCGCGCGAAGGGGGTGGGCCTGGCGGCGACCAGCGCCTCCACCGTGTAGAGCAGGTCGTTGGCCACCGAGCAGCAGACGCAGCCATTGGCGAGGAGGGCCATGGGCACGTCGCCGGATTCGGCGATGACGGCGCCGTCGATGTCGATCTGCCCGGCCTCGTTGACGATCACCGCGGTGTCGGCCCCCTCGGGCGTGCGCAGGAAGTCGCCGAGCAGCGTGGTCTTGCCGCTGCCGAGGAAGCCGGTCAGCAGGACGAAATCCGTCACGCGCGATGGCGGATGCGAGTCACGCTCTCCGGCCTCTGGCCTCAAGCGATCGCATCCGTTGCGCCGGCTGCCACCATCGCCGCGACGTCGGCGAGCAGTTCGCGCGGGTCGAACACCATGCCGTCCTTGATCGTGGCGGACAGGCAGTGGTGCCATTCCACACTGCGCGTTGCGTCGTTCAGCCGCATCGCGCCGGTGCCGTAGAGCAGCTTGAAATCGGCCAGCGGGTTTTCGTCATGCACCAGCAGGTCGGCGCGCTTGCCGGCCTCCACGGTGCCGGTCTCCTCCTCGATGCCGAGCAGGGCGGCCGCGTGCGAGGTGGTGGCGCGCAGCACCTCCAGCGGGTGGAAACCGGCCTCCTGGAGCAGCTCGAACTCGCGCATCAGGCCGAATCCGTAGAGCTGGAAGATGAAGCCCGAATCGCTGCCGGCGCACACCCGGCCGCCGAGGTTCTTGTAGTCGTTGATGAACTGCATCCAGATCCGGTAGCTCTCCTTCCATTCGATCTCGTTCTGGGTGGTCCATTTGTACCAGTAGCTGCCGTGGCCGCCGCGCTGCGGCTGGTAGTAGTCCCACAGCGTCTTGGCCGTGTATTTCTCGTGCCAGTCGGCGCGCCTGGCGCGCATCAGGTCGCGGTTGGCCTCGTAGATGTTGAAGGTGGGGACAAAGGTGAAGCCGGTTTCCAGGAAGGCGCCCAGCGTGTCCTGCCATTTCTGGCTGCCCGGCTTCGCGCCCTGCAGGAAGGTCTGCCCGGCGAAGCCGAAGCGCATCGATTCGTCGCTGTAGTTGTAGTCGCCCGGGAAGTCCTGGATCGTCCGGTTCTCGAACAGCGCCTCGGGCAGGCCGTAATAGTGCTCGGCGCTGGTCAGCCCCCAGCGCGCCGTGGTCAGCGCGTTCATCCGCGAGACCGCCATCTGCGCGTGATGGCAGCAGGTGCGCAGGCCCTGGTCCTTCGCCTCGGCCAGCGCCGCCTGCATGATCGCCGGCGGCGCACCGAAGAACTTGATGCCGTCGGCGCCCCTGGCCTTCACCGCGCGCACCCATGCCCGCGCCTGCTCGGGGTTGTGCACCGTCTTGAGCATGTCGTTGACGGCCGGGAAGTAGGCGTGCGCGCGCATGTTGGGCGCGGCGATCCGGTGCTCGGCGGCCGCCCGCTTCTGCTCCAGCGTCCAGGCCAGCCCGTTCAGGCTGCCGGCCTCGCGCACCGTGGTCACGCCATGCGCCAGCCACAGCTTGTAGACGTAGTCGGCCGGCGGCATGTTGCCGTTGGCATGATGGAACGAGATGCCGACATGCCCGTGGCTGTCGATGAAGCCGGGGGTGACGTATTTTCCGTGGCAGTCGATCTCGTGCTCGCCGGCTGCCGGGCGGCGCGCGGGATTGATCGGCAGGCCGGGCGTGCCCACGCCCTTGATCTGCGCGATCCGCCCACCTTCCACCACGATGTCCACCGGCCCCCAGGGCGGTGCGCCTGTGCCGTCGATCACGGTCGCCCCGCGCAGCACCATCCGCCGGAACGGGCCGATCCCGCGGTCGCGCCCCGTGGCCGGCGTGACCTGCGGCAGGCCGTAGCCGGCGAACATCACAGCGGGCTCCTCGCCGATCTCGATCTCTTCTGCGGCCATGCCAAGGCTCCCCGGGGATGCTCCGGCGCATTCTGCGCAGGAAGCGGGGCAAGGGAAGAGCCCCGCCCTACCCCAGCCAGGCCAGGAGCACGGAAAGCGTGACCACCGAGACCGCCGTGCTGGCCACCACGAGGCTGGCCGAAGCCTCTGCCATGGTCTCGAACCGGCGCGCGAGCATGAAGGCGTTGGCGCCGGTGGGCATGGCGGAGGCGATGATGACCACCTTGAAGGCGAGCCCGGTGACGCCGGCGGCATGGGCGAGGCCGCCGACCAGCAGCGGCATGGCCAGCAGCTTCAGCACGCCGCCGAGCAGCACCTCCTTGAGATCCGACCAGCCGGCGGGCCTGGGCAGCGAGGCGCCGAGGCAGAACAGGGCGAGCGGCGGGCCGGCTGAGCCGAGCAGGCCGAGGAAGCGCTGCAGCGCGCCGGGCATGGCGAGGCCGGTGATGCGCCAGGATAGCGCGAGCACCATGGTGACGATGACCGGGTTGCGCAGGATGCCGGGCAGGGCGGCGCGGAGCACGCCGAGCGGGGTGCGGCCGGTGCCGGTGTCGGCCTCGATGAGGATGGTGGCGAGCGGCAGCAGGAAGGCCGAGTGGAAGGCGATGACGGCGAGCAGGTTGGCCACGCCCTCGCGGCCATAGGCGGCGTCCACGATCGGGATGCCGAGCATCACGGTGTTGCCGAACACGCAGTTGAGCGCGAAGACGCTGGCGCCGGCCAGGCGCTGGCGCAGCAGCCAGCGGCCGAGCAGCGCGGCGATGGCGAACAGCAGCAGGGCGCCGGCGAGGAAGCTCGCGGCGAGATCGGCCAGGCGCAGCGGCGGCGCGCTGCCGATCGACAGGAACAGCAGGCTCGGCATGGCGGCGTAGAAGACGAAGTCCGACATGCCCTTGATGGACGGCAGGTCCAGCAGCTTCCGGTATTTCGCCACCGCGCCCATCATGATCAGCGCGAAGACCGGGCCGATGATGCCGAGCAGGACGCCCATCAGCGCAGCGTGGCGAGGAAGGCGTCGAGCCCGGTCAGGCGGGGGCGGGCGCAGCGCGCGGCCTGGAGCACGGCGCGGATGCCGGCGAGGGCCGCGTCGAAATCGTCGTTGACCAGGACATGGTCGAATTCGGCGGCGTGGGAGATCTCGTCCCAGGCCTGGGCCATGCGCTTCGCGATGGTCTCGTCGGAATCGGTGCCGCGGCCGCGCAGCCGGCGCTCGAGCTCGGCGCGGGAGGGGGGCAGGATGAACAGGCCCACCACGTCGCCGGGCAGGGCGGCCTGCATCTGGCGGTGGCCCTGCCAGTCGATGTCGAACACCACGTCGCGGCCGGCGGCGAGCGCCGCCTCCACCGGGGCGCGCGGCGAGCCGTAGGACCTGCCGAACACGCCGGCCCATTCGAGCAGGGCGCCGTCGCGCACCATGGCGTCGTATTCGGGCTGGGCGATGAAATGGTAGTGGACGCCGTCCTGCTCGCCCGGGCGGGGCGCGCGGGTGGTGACGCTGACCGACAGTGTCAGTCCCGGCTCCACCTCGAGCAGCCGGCGGGTGAGGCTGGTCTTGCCGGCGCCCGACGGCGCCGCGATCACGAGGCAGAGGCCGCGCCGGGTCATTCGATGTTCTGCACCTGCTCGCGGATCTGCTCGATCGCGGCCTTCAGCTTCAGCCCGGTCGCGGTCAGCGCCACCGAGGCCGACTTGCTGCACAGCGTGTTGGCCTCGCGGTTGAACTCCTGCACCAGGAAATCGCAGCGGCGGCCGATGTTCTCGCCCTCGGCCAGCAGGGCGCGGGCGGCGGCGATATGCGCATCCAGGCGGTCGAGCTCCTCGCGGACGTCGGACTTGCCGGCGAGCACGGCGACTTCCTGGGCGATCCGCTCCTCCGGCAGGGCGGGCAGTTCGGCCAGCAGGCCCTGGACGGTGGCGAGCATCCGGGCGCGCTGCTGGGCGGGCTGGTCGGCGGCTTCCTCGGCGGCGCGGGCGCAGAGGGCGGCGACCTCGTCGAGCTGGCCGGCCAGGATGACCGCGAGGCGGGCGCCCTCGGCGCGGCGGGCGGCGACGAGCGCGTCCAGCGCCTGCGCGAAACCCGCGCGCACGGCGTGCGCCTGGGCCCTGGCGGCGTCCTCGTTCTCGACCGCGGCGGCGGGGCGGAGCACGCCGGGCAGGGTCAGCAGCGATTCGGCGCGCGGCGGCGGCGCGCCGGGGATGCGGCGGGCAAGGTCGAGCGCCAGCGCCAGCGCCTGCTCCAGCGCGACGGGATCGGGCTGGAGGCGCGGCTGGTCGTCGCGCTTGACGGTGAGGTTGGCGGTGACGTTGCCGCGCTTCAGCTGCTTCGCCGCCAGCTCCTTCAGCGCCGGCTCCAGCGCGTCGAAGCCGGCGGGCAGGCGGAAGCGCAGCTCCAGGCCGCGGCCGTTCACGCTGCGCAGCTCCCAGGCCCAGGACAGGCCCTCGCTCACGCCCTCGCTGCGGGCGAATCCGGTCATCGAGCTCAGGGCGGGCATCGCATCATCCTATCGGCGCTGGCGGGTTCTAGCAGCGTCGCGCTAGGGTCGGAACATGCCGCCCTACAACGCAGCCCTGATCACCGGCGCCTCCTCCGGCATCGGCCGTGCCCTGGCCCTCGCGCTGGCCGGGCCGGGCGTGGCGCTGCACCTGAGCGGGCGGGACGCGGGGCGGCTGGAGGCGGTGGCGCAGGATTGCCGGGCACGCGGTGCCACGGTGGACGCGGCCGTGCTGGACGTGGCCGACGCGGCGGCGATGGCGGCGTGGATCGCGGGCGCCGGCCGGCTCGACCTCGTGGTGGCCAATGCCGGCATCTCGGCCGGAACCGGGCAGGGCGAGGCGGAATCGCCGGCGCAGGCGCGGGCGATCTTCGCGGTGAACCTGGGCGGGGTGCTCAACACGGCGCTGCCCGCCCTGGAGAAGCTGCGCGCCCAGCCGCCTGGCGCGGACGGGCGGCGGGGCACGATCGCGGTCGTGGCCTCGATCGCCGCCTTCCTGCCGGCGCCGGGCGCGCCCTCCTACTGCGCAAGCAAGGCCGCGGCCGATGCCTGGACGGTGGGCACCGCGCAGGGCGCGGCGGCGGCGGGCATCGTGATGAGCAGCATCTGCCCCGGCTACATCCGCACGGCGATGACGGCCCCGAACAAGTTCCCGATGCCGGGGCTGATGGATGCCGAGCGGGCGGCCGGGATCATCCTGCGCGGGCTGGCGCGGGGCAGGCGCCGGATCGTGTTCCCCTGGTGGATGGGGTTCGCGGCGCGCCTCGTCGGCCTCCTGCCCCCGGCCCTGTCCGGCCGGTTGCTGTCGCTCGCGCCGGGCAAGGACCGCATGACGCGCTGATACGCTGTGCAACTCGCGCCGCGCCGCGCTTGCCGCTAGTGTCCGCCACCCCGCAGCACAGGAGACTCCAAATCATGCGCCGCCGCACCCTGCTCGCCTCCGCCGCGGCACTCGCCGCGCCGCGGATCGGCAACGCCCAGGCCGCGAAGCCGCTGCGCTTCGTGCCCGATGCCGACCTCGCCATCGCCGACCCGATCATCACCACCAGCTACCAGACCCGCGACCATGGCTACATGGTGTTCGACACGCTCTACGGCCAGGACGACAGCTATGCGGTGAAGCCGCAGATGGTCGAGGGCCACGTGGTGGAGAACGACGGCAAGACCTGGAAGCTCACCCTGCGCGAGGGGCTGAAGTTCCATGACGGCGAGAAGGTGCTGGCGCGCGACGCCGCCGCCTCCGTCCAGCGCTGGGGCAAGCGCGACAGCTTCGGCCAGGCGCTGCTGGCCCGCACCGACGCGATCGAGGCGGCCGACGACCGCACCATCGTCTTCCGGCTCAAGACCCCCTTCCCGCTGCTGCCCGACGCGCTGGGCCACTACTCGCCCAGCATGTGCGCGATCATGCCCAAGCGGCTCGCGGAGACCGACGCCAGCAAGCCGATCTCCGAGATGGTCGGCAGCGGCCCGTTCCGCTTCAAGGCCGACGAGCGCGTGCCCGGCGCCCGCGTGGTCTACGAGAAGAACCGCGACTACGTGCCGCGCAACGAGAAGGCCGAGCGCACCGCCGGCGGCAAGGTGGTGCATATCGACCGCGTCGAGTGGATGATCATGCCCGACACCTCGACGGTGGCCAGCGCGCTGACCAACGGCGAGGTCGACTGGTGGACCACGCCGGTGGCCGACCTGGTGCCGCTGCTGAAGCGCTCGCGCGACGTGGTGATGTTCACGCTGGTGCCGACCGGCACCATCGCCACGATGCGCTTCAACCAGATGCAGCCGCCGTTCAACAACCCGGCGGTGCGCCGCGCCATCGTGCATGCGGTGAACCAGTCCGACTACATGATCGCGGTGCAGGGCGAGGACCGGGCGACGTGGTCGGACGGCATCGGCTATTTCTGCCCCGGCACGCCGATGGCGAGCAGCGCCGGCATGGAGAACCTGACCGGCAAGCGCGACTACGACGCGGTGAAGAAGGAGCTCGCGGCCGCCGGCTACAAGGGCGAGAAGGTGGTGCTGTTCAACCCCACCGACATCCCCAGCGTGAAGGCGCTGGCCGCCGTCACCAACGACCTGCTGGCCAACAAGCTCGGCATGAACGTCGATTTCCAGACCATGGACTGGGCGACGGTGGTGCAGCGCCGCGTCAAGCAGGATCCGGTGGAACAGGGCGGCTGGAGCATCTTCCAGACCAGCTGGGGCGGGGTGGACCAGTTCAACCCGGCGGTGCACGCCTTCCTGCGCGGCAACGGCAAGGACGGCATCATGGGCTGGCCCGTGAGCAGCCGCATCGAGGAGCTGCGCGACGAATGGTTCCGCGCCCCCGACCTCGCCGCGCAGAAGAAGATCTGCGAGCAGATGCAGCTGCAGGCGTTCCAGGACGTGCCCTACATCCCGCTGGGGCAGGTGCGGGCGCAGTCGGCGTATCGGCGCGACCTGAAGGGCGTGCTGACCGGCATGCCGGTGTTCTGGAACATCACCCGGGGCTGACCAGGCAGGAAGCAAGGCTCACAAAGAGGCGGCGAGACGGCGAGAAGAAGGGATCTCGAGGACGTTCTTCTCGCTGCCGCGCCGTCTCGTTGTTCCGCTTCCCTCTTCTACGGCACCGGCAGCTCGCTGATCCGGCACAGATTGGCCCGCTTCTTCTCCTGCGCCTTGCCGTCGGCATAGACCACGCGCAGGTCGAAGATGCAGTTGCCGTCCTTCGGCAGGGCGATGGCGCGGAAGGTGTCGGGCGCCAGCGGGTTGGTGCCGAGCCGGTTGGGGCTCGCGCCGCCGGTGGCGCCGGTCGGCGTGGCGCGGAATTCGGTGATCGTCCTGGCCGAGCGGTTGAACAGCTTGATCGAGGGATCGTCGGCCGCCTTGCCGGTGGCCGCGACCGGGCCGGCGGCGGGCTGGGCGCCGAAGGCCACGTCCTCCACCGCGCAGGTGTTGACGCCGCGGCGCTCCTCCGGCTTGCCGTCGCCGTAGACGACGCGGATGTCGAAGACGCAGTTGCTGTCGAGCGCGCGGCGCACCGCGAAGCTGGCGCCGGGGGCGAGCGAGGTGGGGTGGCCCTGCTTGCCGTCCAGCCGGTTCTGGCCCCAGTTGGCGTTGCCGGACGCGGTGACGAACAGCTCCTTGATCGGCGCCTGGCTGCGGTTGACCAGGTTGAACGATGAATTCTGTGCCCCGGAAGGCGGCCTGGGCTGGGCCATCGCCGGGCCTGCCAGCATTGCCGCCGCCATCGCCACCAGGATCAGCCGCATGAACAATCTCCGTGCTACCAACGCCCCAGATTGGCGCGGCGGGCGCGAGCCGCAACCGCCATCAGCCACCAGAGTTGCGGCAGGATGAGGGCGGCGGGCAGCAGCGGCTTCACGATCGCGGGGGCGGCGACGAAGCCGAGCGCGGCCAGCCCACCGAGTGCGGCGAAGCCCCAGTGGACGAGCGCGATGGTCCGCGCGTCCATGCCCGACCGGTGCGCCACCTGATACAGATGGCTGCGGTGTGCCTCGGTCAGCCGGTCGCCCGCCAGGGCGCGGCGGACGAGGGTGAAGGCGACGTCGAACAGCACGCCCGACAGCAGCATGGGGACCAGCAGGAAGCTCATTTCCACCGCGCCGAAGCGCGCCGCGGCCACGCCGAGGACGGCCAGCACGAAGCCGCAGAACTGGCTGCCCACGTCCCCCATGAAGATGCGGGCGCGGGGAAAGTTGAAGGGCAGGAAGCCTGCCAGGCCCGATGCCAGCAGCAGCGCGGCGAAATAGACGAACCAGCCGTCCTGCTGGGCGGCGATGAGGGCCAGGAACAGCGCGGCCACCAGCGCCACGCCCGCGGACAGGCCGTTCAGCCCGTCGATGAAGTTCATCGCGTTGGTCGCGAACAGGATCCAGCCCAGCGTCAAGACCACGCCGAACCAGCCGAAATCGACCGCGCCCAGATAGGGAAGGCGGAACACGGTCAGGTAGAGCCCGCTGCCGATCGCGGCCAGCGCCGCCAGCACCTGGGCCAGCAGCTTCACCAGGAACGGCCCGTCCCACACATCGTCGAGGAAGGACACGACCGCGATGGCGCCGGCGGCCAGGATCACGCCGCGGAAATAGGGATCGGCGATGCGCGCGAAGGTTGCCGTGCCGTAGAGCACGGCGATCCCCAGCATGAACGCCACCACGATGCCGACGCCGCCGCCTTTCGGCGTGGGATTGGCGTGGGCCTTGCGGGCGTTCGGCGCGTCCATCACGCGGGCCGAGATCATCGCGCGCACGGTCAGTGCCGAGACCAGGGCGAGGCCGGCGCAGAACAGCAGGTGGCGCAGGAAGGCGGCGAGCGTCATGGCCCTGCTTAGCCCGCCGCCCCGCCCCCCGCCAGATTGGTCCGCGGATTGACCCGATGACCGGCGCGCTGCGGCGGAGTATAGCGGCGCCGATGGCCATACCCCGCGCCCTGACCCGAATCCTGCAGAATGCCGGCCTGGACGGGCTGCTGGCGGCCGCCGCGGTGCCGCTGGCGCAGTTCCTGGCCGCGCCGGAGGGGGATCCGTTCGATCCGCTCTGGGCGCTGCCCTGGGGGGCGGCCGCCCTGCTGGTGGCCGGGCTGCCGTTCCGGCTGTCGACGCAGTACTGGCGCTTTGCGGGGGTCAACGACCTGCTGGGCGTGGCGGCCGCCGCGGTGGCGGCGGCGGCGCTGTTCCCGGTGGCGCTGGTGGAGGCGGGCCGGCATCCGGTGACGCTGGCCTTCCCCGCGGTGCACGCGCTGGTGCTGATGGTGCTGCTGGCGGTGCCGCGCGTCGCCTATCGGCTGATGCAGGAGAATCCGGCGCGCGAGGCGACCACGGCGCAGTCGGCGCTGCTGGTGGGGGCGGGCGAGGGCGCGGACCTGTTCCTGCGCGCGCTTGCGGCCGACCGGCAGGCGCCGTGGCTGGTGGCCGGGCTGCTGTCGCGGGGCCGGGCGCAGACCGGGCGGCGCATCCACGGCCACGCGATCCTGGGCAGCGTGGAGGAGGCCGGGCCGGTTCTGGCGCGGCTGCGGGCGGAGGACCGGCTGCCGGGGCTGCTGGTGGTGACGGAGCCGGAGTTCGCGGGGGCGGAGCTTGCCGCGCTGATGGACGTGGCGGAGCGGGAGGGGCTGCGGGTGCTGCGGGCGCCGCGGCCGACGGCGCTCGATCCGGCCTCCCCCGACGCGGCGGCGGGGGCGCCGCGGATGGAGCTGAAGCCGGTGGCGATCGAGGACCTGCTGAACCGGCCGCAGGTGCCGCTGGATCGGGAGGGCATGGCGCGGCTGGTGCATGGGCGGCGCGTGCTGGTGACCGGGGCGGGCGGGTCGATCGGCGCGGAGCTGGCACGCCAGGCGGCGGCGCTGGGGCCGGAGCTGCTGGTGCTGCTGGACCACGGCGAATACGCGCTGTGGCAGATCGACCTTGAGCTCGCGGAGGCGCTGCCCGCGGTGCGCCGCCGCGCGGTCATCGCCGATGTCCGCGACGAGGCGCGGATCCGCGACGTGATCGGCGAGATCCGGCCGGAGCTGGTGTTCCACGCCGCGGCGCTGAAGCACGTGCCGATGGTGGAGGCGAACCCGGCCGAGGGGCTGCTGACCAACGCGGCGGGCACGCGGGCGGTGGCCGACGCGGCACGGGCGGCGGGAGCGGCGGCGATGGTGGTGATCTCCACCGACAAGGCGGTGAACCCGACCAGCGTGATGGGGGCGGCGAAGCGGCTGGCCGAGATGTACTGCCAGGCGCTCGACATCGCCGCACGCGGTTCGGGCGGCGGCATGCGCTGCATCACCGTCCGCTTCGGCAACGTGCTCGGCAGCACCGGCTCGGTGGTGCCGCTGTTCCAGCGCCAGCTGGCGCGCGGCGGGCCGCTGACGGTGACGCATCCGGACATGCAGCGCTATTTCATGACCGTGCGCGAGGCGGTGGGCCTGGTGCTGCAGGCGAGCGTGGCGGGGCTGGCGGAGTCCGATGGCGCGCAGGACGGCGGCATCTTCGTCCTCGACATGGGAGAGCCGGTGAAGATCGTCGACCTCGCGCGGCGGATGATCCGGCTTGCCGGGTTGCGGCCCGACGAGGACGTCAAGATTAGTTTCACCGGATTACGCCCGGGCGAGAAGCTGTACGAGGAGCTGTTCCACGGCAAGGAGCCGCCGGTGCCGACCGGGCATCCGGGATTGCTGATGGCGCGGCCAAGAACCTCGGACGCCGCGATCGTGGGCCGCGCGATCGACGAGATCGCGGCCGCGTGCCGCGCCAACCAGCCGCTTCTGGCGCTGGCCCATCTGGCGCGGCTGGTGCCCGAATTTGAACACAACTCTGACGGCAGTGCCGGCTCCGCCCGCGCGTGATGAGGATCTCCCGATGAACGACGCCCCGCCGCCCCGCCCGCTGCCGTTCCTGGACCTCAAGGCCCAGCAGGCCCGCATCGCCGCCGACCTGCGCCGCCGTATCGACGCGGTGCTGGCGCATTGCCAGTTCATCCTGGGCCCGGAAGTGGCCGAGCTCGAGGCGACGCTGGCCGAGTTCTGCGGTGCGGCGCACTGCGTGTCGCTGAGCTCGGGCACCGACGCGCTGCAGATCGCGATGATGGCCGAGGAGGTCGGGCCGGGCGACGCGGTGTTCCTGCCCGCCTTCACCTACACCGCCACCGCCGAGGTGCCGCTGATGCTGGGGGCGACGCCGGTGTTCGTCGACGTCGATCCGCGGACGTTCCAGATCGACGTGGCCGACCTTGCCGGGCGGATCGCCGCCGTGCGCAAGGCGGGCCGGCTGAAGCCCAGGGTGGTGATCGGGGTGGACCTGTTCGGCCAGCCGGCCGACTGGCCCGCGCTCGCGGCGCTGGCGCAGGCCGAGGGGCTGGTGACGCTCGACGACTGCGCGCAGAGCTTCGGCGCCAGCCTCCACGGCCGGATGCTGGGCAGCGCGGCCGACGCCACGGCGGTGAGCTTTTTCCCGTCCAAGCCGCTGGGTGCCTATGGCGATGCCGGCGCGCTGCTGACCGAGAGCGCCGAGCGGGCCGAGCTCTATCGCAGCCTGCGCACCCACGGCGAGGGACGCACCCGCTATGAGGTGCTGCGCACCGGCATGAACGGGCGGATGGACACGCTGCAGGCCGCCGTGCTGCTCAGCAAGATGACGGTGTTCAGGGAGGAGCTGGCGGCGCGCGAGCGGATCGCGCAGGTCTATGACAGCCGCCTCGGCAACGCCGTGACCATCCCGGCCCGGGTGCCGGACAGCACGTCGGCCTGGGCGATCTATGCGATCCTGCTGCCGGACGGCGCGGCGCGCGATCGCATGCAGGCCGGGCTGAAAGCGGCCGGGGTGCCGTCGGCGATCTACTACCCGAAGCCGCTGCATCACCAGCCGGCCTATGCCGCGACCCATGATGGCGCGGCCCTGCCGGTGAGCGAGGACCTGGCCACCCGGATCATGGCCCTGCCGATCCATCCGGACATGACCGGGGAAGACGTCGCGCGGGTCTGCGACGCGGTGCTGGCGAACGTCTGAAGCGATCCTCGGTCGATCGCCGTCGTCAGCCTTCGCCGGCGCCGGGCCGCCAGCCCGGCGGCGCCAGCTCGAAGCCGGAGAAGTGGAAGGCCGGCGCGACGATGCAGCTGACCAGCACCCAGGCGCCCTCGGGCCGTGCCGCCTGCCATGCGCCGCGCGGCACCAGTCGCTGCGGCAGGGCGCCGGCGCCGAGATCGGGGCCGAGCCGGTGGGTGGTGGTGGTGATGGCGTCGCGCGAGATCTCGAGCGTGAGCAGGCCGCCGGCGTTCCATACCCACAGCTCGTCGGCATCGACGCGGTGCCAGTGGCTGGTCTCGCCGGCGGCGAGCAGGAAGTGGATCGAGGTCGCGGCCCCCCGGCCGCCGTCGGGCGGCGCGTCGCGCCAGACTTCGCGGTAGTGGCCGCCCTCGGGGTGCGGCACCAGGCCGAGTGCGGCGATCACCGCGCCGGCGGTCAGCGCGGGGTCGCGCAGGTCCATCAGGCCGGCGCGGTCAGTGCCAGGGCAGGGTTCTCCGCCATGGCGGAGAACCAGGCGGCAAGGCGCGGGTGGGCCGGGCGCCACGGCTCGTGGCCGAAGCGGAAATCCAGGTAGCCCAGGGCGCAGGCCACGGCGATCGTGCCGATGTCGATTGCCTTGTGCGGCGGATCCTGCTCGAGCTCGGCCAGGGTGCGGCTCACCGCGGCGGCCTGGCGCTCCATCACCGCGGTGCGGGCGGCTTCCTCCGGCCGGGCGCCTTCCATCCGGCGCAGGATCGCCGCGTCCATGATGCCGTCGGCCATGGCCTGCTGCTTCAGCGCCCGCCAGCGCGCCCGGCCGTGCGGCGGGAACAGCGTGGTCACGCCGTCGACGACGCTGTCGAGGTATTCGCAGATCACCGGGCTGTCGAACAGCGCGACGCCGTCGGCGGTGATCAGGCAGGGCACCTTGGACAGCGGGTTGCCGGCCAGCAGGTCGGCGGGGGACTGGTGCGGGTTGACCTCGATCAGCGTGATCTGCCGGTCGATCTCGCGGGCGATGGCGCAGGCGCGCACCTTGCGGGCGTAGGGGCTGGCCGGGGCGTAGTAGAGCTTCACGCGCGCCTCCTCAGAAGGTGTCCTTGCGGGCGCGCAGGTCGGCAAGCGTCGCCACGTCCGGGGCGCGGACGAAGGGGTTGGCGGCGAGCTCGTCGCGCATCAGGCTGGGCAGGCTCGGCGTGCCGGCCGCGCGCCACGCCTTGACCTTGGCGGCATAGGCCGCCAGCGCCGCGTTGCCGGGATCGGCGTGCAGGGCGAAGCGGGCGTTGCTCTCGGTGTATTCGTGGCCGCAGCAGACCAGCGTTTCGGGGCCGAGGGCGGACAGCTTCGCCAGGCTCGCGAACATCTCGCCCGGCGTGCCTTCCAGCAGCCGGCCGCAGCCGAGGCTGAACAGCGTGTCGCCGCAGAGCAGCACATGGCCGTCGGCGAAATGGTATGCGATGTGGCCGCGGGTGTGGCCGGGCGTGTCGATCACGCGTGCGGTGCTGGCGCCGAGGGTGACGGCATCGCCCTCCCTCACCTGCTGGTCGAGCTTCGGCAGCCGGTGCGCGTCGGCCGCCGCGCCCACCACCCTGGCGCCGTAGCGGGCGCGGATCTCGTCGGTGCCGGCGATGTGGTCGCCGTGGTGATGGGTCAGCAGGATCATGTCCAGCCGCCCGCCGGCCGCGTCGATGGCAGCGGCCACCGGCGCGGGCTCGGCCGGGTCCACGATCGCCGTGGCGCCGGTCTGGTCGCAGCGCAGCAGCCAGGCATAGTTGTCGGACAGGATGGGGACGGTCTGTGCGGTGATCATGGACCCGGTCTAGCAAAGACCCGGCCGCCCGCCAAACCGCGTTCCCGTGAAACCGTGCTATACGGGGGCATGGCGCTCGACACCCAGCAGGCGGCCGAGTTCTACGCCACGCCGCGCGGCGGGGTGGCGGCGCATCTGCTGCGCCCGCGGCTGCAGATGATGTGGCCGGCGCTCGACGGCCAGGTGGTATTGGGCCTGGGCTACGCCGCGCCCTACCTGCGCCTGTGGCGCGAGCATGCGCGCTGCATCGCGCTGACCCCGGCCCAGCTCGGCGTGGCGCGCTGGCCGCCGGGCGCCCCGGGCCTGGCCTGCACCGCCGAGGAGGACGCGCTGCCCTTCGCCGACATGAGCATCGACCGCGTCCTGCTGGTGCACGGGCTGGAGGCGGCCGAGAACGCGCGGCGCATGCTGCGCGAGGTCTGGCGCGTGCTGAAGGACGACGGCTACCTGCTGGTCGTCGCGCCGAGCCGCACCGGCTGGTGGGCGCATTCGGAAAGCACGCCCTTCGGCCATGGCCAGCCCTATTCGCCCGGCCAGATCGGCCGGCTGCTCGCCGCCATGCTGTTCCATGTCGAGCGGCGGGACACCGCGCTCTACGTCCCGCCCACCAGCCTGCGCGTGGTGCTGCGCGGTGCCGGGCTGTGGGAGCGGGCAGGCAGGGCGATGCTGCCCCGCCTCGCCGGGGTGACGATCACCGAGGCGCGCAAGGACCTCTACGCCGCCGTGCCCAGCCGGCGCCAGCGGACGCGCCGCATGGTGCTGGTCGAAGCCGCCTGAAGGAAGAGCCGATGGCCGACCTGCCCCGCCACGCCCGCGCCGTCATCATCGGGGGCGGGGTCGCCGGCTGCTCGGTGGCCTACCACCTGGCGCTCCAGGGCTGGACCGACGTGGTCCTGCTGGAGCGCAAGCGACTGACCAGCGGCACCACCTGGCATGCCGCCGGGCTGATCGGGCAGCTCCGTGCCACCGCCAACATGACGAAGCTCGCCAAGTATTCGGCCGATCTCTACGACCGGCTGGAGGCCGACACGGGGCTCGCCACCGGCTTCCGCCGCACCGGCTCGGTCTCGGTCGCGCTCACCGCAGAGCGGTTTTCGGAGCTCCGCCGCCAGGCCTCGATGGCGCGCGCCTTCGGCATCGAGGTGGACGTGATCACGCCGGCCGAGGCGCGGACCCGCCACCCGATGCTGAATGCGGACGGCGTGGTGGGCGGGTTGTGGATTCCCTCCGACGGCAAGGCCGATCCGGCCAACATCGCCCTGGCACTCGCCAGGGGCGCCCGCCAGCGCGGCGTGCGCATCCACGAGCAGGTGCGCGTGACCGGCATCGCGACCCGGGATGGCGCGATCACCGCGGTGGAGACCGACCACGGCCCGATCGCCACCGACTGCGTGGTGAACTGCGCCGGGCTGTGGGCGCGCGAGGTCGGCCTGCTCGCCGGCGTGCACGTGCCGCTGCAGGCCTGCGAGCATTTCTACGTGCTGACCGGCGGCATTCCCGGCCTGCCGCGCGACCTGCCGACGCTGCGGGTGCCCGACGAGTGCGCCTACTACAAGGAGGACGCGGGCAAGATGATGCTCGGCTTCTTCGAGCCGACGGCCAAGCCCTGGGCGGTGGACGGCATTCCTCATGATGCCGAGTTCACCACCCTGCCCGACGACTGGGACCACGTGGCGCCGCTGGTGGAGCTTGCCGCCCACCGCATGCCGCTGTTCGCCGCGCACGGCATCCGCACCTTCTTCAACGGCCCCGAGAGCTTCACCCCCGACGTGCGTTATTTGCTGGGCGAGGCGCCGGAGCTGCGGCGCTTCTACGTCGCCGCCGGCTTCAACTCGGTCGGCATCCAGTCTGCCGGCGGGGCCGGCCGCGTGCTCGCCGAATGGATGGACGCCGATGGCCCCACCATGGACCTCGGCGACGTCGACATCCGCCGCATGCAGCGCTTCCAGAACAACAGGACCTACCTTGTGGCGCGCGTTCGGGAATCGCTCGGCCTGCTCTATGCCGACCACTTTCCGCACCGCCAGTACGCGAGCGCGCGGGACGTCCGCCACACGCCCTTCCACGAGCGCTGGGCCGCCCGCGGCGCCGTCTTCGCCGAGAGCGCCGGCTGGGAGCGCCCGGGCTTCTTCGCCCCCGATGGCGCCCGCCAGTACGACCATTCCTGGTCCCGCCCCGCCTGGTTCGCCCACAGCGCCGCCGAGCACAGGGCAGTGCGCACCGGCTGCGGCGTGCTCGACATGTCGCCCTTCGGCAAGTTCCGCGTGCTCGGCCGCGACGCCGAGGCGGTGCTGCAGCGCATCTGCGCCAACGACGTCGCGGTGCCGGTGGGCCGCTGCGTCTACACGCAGTGGCTCAACGAGCGCGGCGGCATCGAGGCCGACCTCACCGTGACCCGGCTCGGGGCCGAGGAATTCCTCGTCGTCACCGCCGGCGCCGCTGCGGTGCGCGACATCGCCTGGCTGCACCGCCACATCCCGAACGGGGCGCACTGCTTCGCCGTGGATGTCACCGCCGGCGAAGCCTGCCTCGCCGTGATGGGTCCCGACGCGCGCCGCATGCTGCAGCGCCACACGCCGGCCGACCTGTCCGATGCGGCATTTCCCTTCGGCGCCGCCCGCACCATCGAGTTCGGCATGGCCACGATCCGCGCCCATCGCATCACCTATGTCGGCGAGCTCGGCTGGGAACTCTACGTGCCCGCCGACATGGCCCGCCATGTCTTCGACACGCTGATGGCGGGCGACGACGCCCCCACCCCGTGCGGCCTGCACGCCATGGACAGCCTGCGGCTGGAAAAGGCCTATCGCCACTACGGCCACGACATCGGCGACGAGGATCACGTGCTCGATGCGGGGCTCGGCTTCGCGGTGCGGACGGGCAAGCCCGATGGCCGCTTCGGCCCCTTCATCGGCCGCGCGGCGGTGCTGCGCCGCAAGGTCGCGGGCGTCACGCGCCGGCTTGCCCAGTTCCTGCTGCGCGATCCCGAGCCGCTGCTGTTCCACAACGAGCCGATCCTGTGCGACGGCACCGTGGTCGGCCACCTGACCTCCGGCGCCTATGGCCACCATCTCGGCGCCGCCGTCGGCCTCGGCTACGTCCCTGCCGCGTGCCTTCCCGGCCGGTTCGAGATCGAGGTGGAGGGCCGGCTGGTCCCGGCCACCGCCAGCCTGCGCCCGCTCTACGATCCCGGCGCCGCCCGCATCCGCTGAATTGCCGCGCGCAGCCCCGCGGGTGCGGCCTGCCAGCGGGCCGGCACCGCGAGCGCCGCGGCGAGCCGCGCCTTGTAGTCGTCGCGCGGGATCTCCGTCGCGCCGAACTGGGTCAGGTGCCTGGTGACGAACTGCGTGTCGAGCAGCGTGAACCCGCCCAGCTGCAGCCGCGCCACCAGGTGCACCAGCGCCACCTTGGAGGCGTCGCGCGCCCGGCTGAACATGCTTTCGCCGAAGAACGCCCCGCCCAGTGCCACGCCGTAGAGGCCGCCGACCAGCACACCGTCGAGCCGGCATTCCACCGAATGGGCATGGCCGGCGCGGTGCAGCGTGGTGAACAGCGCCTCGATCTGCGGGTTGATCCAGGTCTCGTCGCGCCCCGGCCCGGGTTCCGCGCAGGCGGCGATCACCGCCGGAAACGCGGTGTCGACGGTGACGGCATAGGCGTCGGACAGCACGGTGCGCAGCAGCCGGCGCGGTGCATGGAACGCATCCAGCGGCAGGATCCCGCGCCGCTCCGGGTCCAGCCAGAACAGCTTGTCGGCATCCCGCGTCTCCGCCATCGGAAACAGCCCGGCCTGGTAGGCCCGCAGCACCAGTTCCGGCGTGACGGTGAAGGCGCGGCGGGACATGGGGGCCTCGCGGGAGTGCCGGCTTAAGCTGGCGGCTGGCGCGGGCAGGCGCAAGGGAAAGCCCGCCCTGCGCGCCGCCGCCCTGCGCCAGAATGACAGCCGGGCGGCCCGCCTGTAGCATCGCCTGTCGAACTGGGAGGCAACGGCGATGCGCTTCGACGGCAAGGTGCTGCTGGTGACGGGGGCGGGCACCGGCATCGGCCGGGCGGTGGCGCTCGGCTTCGCGGCGCGCGGGGCGGCGCGGTCGCGCCTCACGACGTCAATGCCGCCGCCGCGCAGGCCACCGCCGCCGCGATCGGCGCCGCCGCGCTGCCCATCGTAGCCGACCTCGCCCGGCCCGAGGCGCTGGAGGCGATGATCGACCAGGCCCAGGCCCGCTTCGGACGCATCGACGTGCTGCACAACAACGCCTTCGGCACCCCGCCCGAACTGCAGGGCGCCCGGCTCGCCCGCATCGCCGACATCGACGACGCGGTCTGGGCGCACACGCTGCAGCTCGGCCTCACCGCCGTCATGCAGGCAACCCGCCGGGTGATCCCGCTGATGCAGCGCCAGGGCGGCGGCGCGATCGTCAACACCGCCTCGATCTCCGGCCAGTACGCCGATTACGGCATCGCCGCCTACAACGCGATGAAGGCCGCGGTGATCAACCTGACCAAGGTGACGGCGGTGGAATATGCGGGCGACAACATCCGCTGCAACTGCATCTGCCCCGGCGCCATCCGCACGCCGCTGCTGGAACGCTCGCTGTCCCTGCCCGGCTTCGAGGCGGACACCATCGCCGCCATCCCGGCCGGCCGCCTCGGCACGCCGGAGGAAATGGCCAACGTGGTCCTGTTCCTCGCCTCCGACCTCGCCTCCTACGTCACCGGCGCGGCGTTCGTGGCCGATGGCGGGCTGACGGCGAAGACGGGCATGCCGAGCCGGTTCAGGAACTGAGCCGCGGCACGCCGGTTGGTTAAGTCCGCCCGCCACCCTATCTTGGCGGCATGTCCGACACCCCCGCCTTCCTGGACCATGATCGCCCCGCCGTGCCCGACATCGTCGTGCCGCGCGGGGTCACGCCGTTTCACCTGCCGCGCCGTCCGGTGCGCGGCCGGCTGATCCGGCTGGGCGCGCTGGCCGATGCGCTGCTGACGCGGCATGACAATCCCGACGCGGTCACCCGCCTGTCGGGCGAGGCGCTGGCGCTGGCGGCCGCGCTCGCCTCGGCGCTGAAGTTCCGCGGCTCGTTCAGCATCCAGGCCAAGGGCGACGGACCCGTGCCGATGCTGCTGGCCGACTGCACCGACACCGGCGCGCTGCGCGGCTACGCCCGCCAGGTGCCGGAGCGGCTGGCGGCGCTGCTGGACGGGGAACCGGCGCCCTCGGCCATGGCGCTGCTCGGCCAGGGCTACATCGCCTTCACCGTGGACCAGGGCCCGGACATGGAGCGTACCCAGGGCATCGTCGCCATCGAGGGCGCGACGCTGGCCGAGATGGCGCTGCACTATTTCGATGCCAGCGAACAGGTGGGCTGCGCGATCCACCTCGCCTGCGACCGCACGCCATCCGGCTGGCGGGCCAGCGCGCTGATCCTGGAACGCGTGGCCGGCGCCGGCGGCATCGACGGCGACGCCGACAAGGCGACCCTCGACGAGCACTGGAACACCGCGACCACGCTGGCTGCCACCGTCACGGCCGAGGAATTGCTGGACGACGCGCTGGCGCCGGAGGCGCTGCTGTATCGCCTGTTCCACACCGAGGGCGTGGCGGCCGACCTGTCGCGCGCGCTCGCCTATGGCTGCCGCTGCTCGCGCCAGCGGCTGTCCGGCATACTGGAGACCTTCGGTACCGACGACCTCGACCACATGGCCGTCGATGGCGAGATCGTGATGACCTGCGAGTTCTGCAACCACGATTTCCGCTTCGCGCGCGATGCCGTGCGGGCCGGCCGGCATTGACCCTCCGCCGCGTTGCCCCGAGGGTCGCCCCCATGCTCACCCGCCGCCTGCTCGCCTTCGCCATGCTCGCCGTCCTGGCCGGCTGCGCGCCCCAGCGCGAGCCGCCGGTGTTCGAGCGGCTGGATTTCGACTACCTGACCAAGCTGCAGCTGGACGTCGCGCGCATCGACATCGACGACAGCTGGGTGCCGCGTGGCGGCGCCCGCCAGGTCGGCTTCCTGGCGCCGACCCGGCCGGAGGCGGCGCTGCGCGCGATGGCCGAGAGCCGGCTGTTCCCGGGCGGCACGCAGGGCCGCGGGCTGTTCGTGATCGACGACGCCTCGATCGTCCAGCGCGGCGACCAGTATGTCGGCACGCTCGCCGTGCACCTGGACCTGTTCGACGCGGCCGACCAGCGCACCGCCCATGTCGAGGCGCGGGTGCGCGCGACCCGCCCGGTGACCGACGACGAGGACGCCGTCGCGGTGCGCATCGATCTCGACGCCATGATGCGCAAGATGATGAGCGACATGAACGTGGAGTTCGAGTTCCAGCTGCGCCAGGCGCTGCGCGACCGCGTGCGCTCCAGCGTCGATCCGCCGCGCGCGCCGGCGGCGGTGGAGCAGCAGGACCTGAACCTGCCGCCCGGCGCGCGCGCCGCCCCGGCGCCGCCCGCCGAGGCGGCTCCGGGTCCGACACCCCTCGCCCCGGCACCGCCGTCCCCGCCGCCGGCACAGCTCTCGCCGCCGCCCGGCCTGCTCGACGCGCCGCGCCCGGCCACCGCGCTGCCGCCGCTGGGTCCGCCGGTGGTGGTCACGACGCCACCCTGAGCATCCGCCGATGACCGCCGCCGCGGACCGCACGCTGGCCGGGATCGGGCTGGGCGTGGCTGCCTACCTGTTCTTCTCCACCCACGATGCGGCCAACAAGTATCTCGCCGCCGCGCTGCCGGTCTGGCAGATCCTGTTCTTCCGCAGCCTGACGATCGTTGCCGGCTGTCTCGCCTTCGGCCGCCGGGCGCTGGTGCTGCGCGTGGTGCGGACGCCATTGAAGCGCGCGATGATGGGCCGCGCGGCGCTGACGCTGACGGCCTGGCTGCTCTACTACACCGCCTCGCGCGACATGCCGCTGGCGCAGCTGATGACGCTGTATTTCAGCTCGCCGATCATGGTCACGCTGCTTGCCATCCCGTTCCTGGGCGAGCGGGTGACCGGCCCGCGCTGGATCGCGCTCGGGCTCGGCTTCGCGGGGGTGTGCCTGGCCAGCGACCCGCTGGGGCTCAGCGTCTCGGTCGCCACCGCGATGGTGCTGGCGGCGGCGGCGCTGTGGGCGGTAGCGATCATCCTGATGCGCCAGATCGCCCAGCGCGAGGCCTCGATGGTGCAGATGTTCTACCAGAACGCCTGCTTCCTGGCGGTGACCGCCATCGCCTCGTGGCTGCTCTGGGTGCCGCCGACGCCGTTCCAGCTTTCCCTGCTCGTCGCCGTCGGCGTGCTCGGCGGTGCCGGACAGTACCTGCTGTTCGAAGGCGTGCGGCTGGCGCCGGCCTCGGTGATGGGCACGGTGGAATATACCGGCCTGCTGTGGGCGTTCTCGTTCGGCTACCTGATCTGGGCGGACATGCCATCGGCGCCGACCTGGGCCGGTGCGGGGCTGATCGCCGCCGCCGGGCTGTTCCTGGTGTTCATGGAGCACCGGGAGCGCCGGCGGCCGGCGTAGGCCCTACCGCCGCCGCAGCTGGAACAGCGCCTGCTCGCCGAACAGGTTGGCCATGCCGATGGAGCGGCGCCACGGCGCGCGCTGGCCTTCCTCGTCCACGGCGAGCCATTTCTCCACCGTGTAGCCTTCCTCGGCGCAGAGCACGAAGAAGTCGCGGATGGTGCAGGGGTGGATGTTCGGCGTCTCGTGCCAGGGCCTGGCCCAGACCGAGGTCATCGGCATGCGGCCCGACCACAGCAGCTGCCAGCGCACCTGCCAGTGGCCGAAATTGGGGAAGCTGACCAGGGCGTGGCGGCCGATGCGCAGCATCTGGCGCAGCACCTCGCGCGGGCGCTCCACGGCCTGCAGCGTGCGCGACAGCACGACGTAGTCGAAGGCGCCGTCGGGGTATTGCGCCAGGTCGTTGTCGGCGTCGCCCTGCATCACCGGCAGGCCGTGCACGACCGCGCGCGTCACCTCGGCCATGTCGATCTCGATGCCGCGGGCATCGCAGCCCTTGGTGCGGTAGAGGTGGTCGATCAGCGAGCCGTCGCCGCTGCCGATGTCGAGCACGCGGGTGCCGGGCGCGATCATCTCCGCGATCAGCCGCAGGTCGAGCCGCATGTTCTTGGCGACGTAGCGGACGGGTTCGGTGCTGCCGTCCATCACGGCAGCCCGGCGTGCTCGGCGCAGCCGGCGAGGAACCCGGCCAGCGTGCGGTGGAAGTCGGGCTCGTCGAGCAGGAAGGCGTCATGGCCCTTGTCGGAGACGATCTCGACGAAGCTGACGTTGGCGGCCACGCCGTTCAGGGCGCGCGCGATGGTCCGGCTGGCCGCGGTGGGATACAGCCAGTCCGAGGTGAAGCTGATCAGGCAGAAGCGCGTGCGCGTGCCCTTGAACGCGGCCGCGAGGTCGCCGCCATGCTCCTCGGCCAGGTCGAAATAGTCGGTGGCCCGCGTGATGCTCAGGTAGGAATTGGCGTCGAAGCGGTTCACGAAGGTGCTGCCCTGGTGGCGCAGGTAGCTCTCCACCTCGAACATGTCGGCGAACATCGTCATCGCCTGGCCGCCGCGCACCCGCCGCCCGAACTTGCGGGTCAGCGCCTCCTCCGAGAGATAGGTGATGTGGGCGACCATGCGGGCCACGGCCAGGCCGCGGGAGGGGATCTGCCCCGTCTCCCAGTAGCGCCCGCCCTGCCAGTTCGGATCGGCGAAGATGGACTGGCGGCCGACCTCGTTGAAGGCGATGTTCTGGGCCGAGTGATACGATGCGGTGGCGATCGGCACGGCGGCGAAGACCATCGCGGGATGGCTCGACGCCCATTGCAGCACCTGCATCCCGCCCATCGAGCCGCCGATCACGGCGAACAGCCGGGCGATGCCGAGATGGTCCACCAGCCGCTTCTGGGCGGCGACCATGTCGGGCACGGTGACCGGCGGGAAGTCGGTGCCCCAGGGCTCGCCGCCCGGCGTCCGTGGGCTGGGCGGGCCGGAGGTGCCCATGCAGCCGCCGAGCACGTTGGTGCAGATGACGAAGAAGCGGTCGGTGTCGATCGGCAGTCCCGGTCCCACCACCTGCTCCCACCAGCCGGGCTTGCCGGTCATCGGGTGGGTTTCGGCGACGTACTGGTCCGCCGTCAGCGCATGGCAGATCAGGATGGCATTGCTGCGGTCCTGGTTGAGCCGGCCGTAGGTGCGGTAGGCGACCTCCAGCACCGGCAGCTTCGTGCCGCAGGCGAGCATCAGCCCGTCCGCGAAGGCGACGTGCTGGTGGTCGATCCGGGGCGCTGCCGTCTGATCCATGTTCGTGCCGGGCCGTGCGGGATTCCTTGCGCCATATGCGGCCGGGACGCGCGCCATGCAATGGATGCTTTCGCGACCGCGCCCGGCGGCTTTGCAGCGCCGGGGGCATCCGCTATTGCAGGCCGTCAAATTCGAAGCGCCGATGACCAGCACCCCCACCCTCGCCGATGCGCCGCCGACCGGAACGGACACGCCTTCGCTCGCCGGATTGCGCGGCGAGCTGGATGCGATCGACGACGCCATCCACGACCTGCTGATGCGCCGTGCCGCGGTGGTGGAGCAGGTCGGCGCCCTGGTGGCGCACGGCAAGGTGCCGCTGCGCCCGGGGCGGGAGGCGGCGATCATCCGCCGCCTGCTGGCGCGCCATGCCGGCCGCCTGCCCCGGCGCGTGCTGCCGCGGCTGTGGCGGGAGCTGTTCGCCGGCACGACGGCGATGCAGGCCAGCTATGTCATCGCCGTCTGCCAGGCCGACCCGGCCACCGGCTTCATCGCCTGTGCGCGCGAGCATTTCGGCGGGCTGACGCCGCTGCGCGTACACCGCACACCGGCCCAGGCGATCGGCGAGGTCAGCGCCGGCAACGCCATCGCCGCCGTGCTGCCGATGCCGGCCGACGACGAAAGCCCGGGCAATGCCTGGTGGACCGCGCTGCTGCACCGCGACGAGCCGCGCATCCACGTGGTCGGCCGCCTGCCCTTCTGGGCCCCGCGCAGCGAGGGCGCGCCGGCGGTGCAGGCGCTGGTGGTGGCTGCCGCCGCGCCCGACCCGTCGGGCGACGACCGCTCGCTGATCGGCCTCGAGCTGCCCGACGACGTCAGCCGCGCCCGGCTCGCCACGGCACTTGCCGGCGCCGGCTTCGCCCCCGGCCCCACCATCCTGCGCCGCCCGCCGGGCGCGCCGGTGGCCTTCGCGCTGGTGGACGTGGCCGGCTTCGTCGCCGACGGCGACCCGCGCCTGGCCGCCATCCCGGACATGGAGCGCCCGCCCGTCGTGCTCGGCGCCTATGCCGTTCCCGTTGACGGAGAAAGCTGACATGACCGCGACCGGACCCCGCCCGCGCCCCGAGGTGATGGCCATCCACGCCTATGTCGGCGGCGAGGGCAAGCTGCCGGGCATCAACCGGGTCATCAAGCTGTCCTCCAACGAGGGGCCTTTCGGCCCGCCGCCCGGCGCGAAGGCGGCCGCCGAGAAGGCGGCCGCCGAGATCCACCGCTACCCGGACGGCGGCTCGAACGAGCTGCGCCGCGCCATCGGCGCCCGCTTCGGCCTCGATCCGGCGCGCATCGTCTGCGGCACCGGCTCCGACGAGCTGATCCAGCACATCTGCCACATCTATGGCGGCCCGGGCACCGACATCGTCATGTCCATGCACGGCTTCACCATGTACCAGATTGCCGGCACCTATGCCGGCAGCCGGGTGCTGAAGGCGCCGGAACGCAACCTGACCACGTCGGTGGACGAGATCCTCGCCGCCGTCACGCCCGAGACCACCATCGTCTTCGTCGCCAACCCCAACAACCCGACCGGCAGCCTGCTGCCGCAGGCGGAGATGGAGCGGCTGCGCGCCGGCCTGCACCCCGGCATCCTGCTGGTGCTCGACAGCGCCTATGCCGAATACGTGGAAGCCGCCGACTACGACGCCGGCGCCAGGCTGGTCGATGCCGGCGAGAGCACCATCATGCTGCACACATTCTCCAAGATCTTCGGCATGGGCGGGCTGCGGGTGGGCTGGGGCTACGGCCCGCCGGCGGTGATCGACGCCATCAACCGCGTCCGCGGCGTCTTCAACGTCAACCTCGCCGCCCAGGCCGCCGCCGTCGCGGCACTGGCCGAGCCCGGCTGGGTGGAGATGTCCAAGGCCCACAACACCAAGTGGCGCGCGAAACTCTCCGCCGCGATGGAGAAGGCCGGCATCACCGCCCACCCGACCGAGGGCAATTTCATCCTCGCCGATTTCGCCACCGCCGAGCGTGCCCAGGGCGCCGACGCCTTCCTGAAGACCCGCGGCGTCATCGTCCGCGCCATGGGCGCCTACGACCTGCCGCACTGCCTGCGCATCACCGTCGGCACCGAGGAGGAATGCACGCTGGTCGCCGACGCGCTCTCCGCCTTCATGGCCGCACAGGCCGCGCCCGCGAATGGCTGAACCCGTCTTCCGCCGCCTCGCGCTGCTCGGCATCGGGCTGATCGGCAGCTCCGTCGCGCGCATCGCCATGGAGCGCGGCGACCTCGCCGCCGAGATCGTCGCCAACGCCCGCACGCAAGCAACGCTCGACCGGGTCACCGAGCTCGGCATCGCCCACCGCGTGGAGCTGGACCCCGCCAGGGCCGTCGAAGGCGCGGACTGTGTCATGCTCTGCGCCCCGGTCGGCGCCTATGCCGGCCTCGCCGAGGCGATCGCCCCGCACCTCATGGCCGGCGCCATCCTCACCGATGTCGGCTCCACCAAGCAGTCCGTCATCCGCGATGTCGGCCCCCTGGTGCCCGATGGCGTCCATTTCGTCCCTGCCCACCCGCTCGCCGGCACCGAACACTCCGGCCCCGATGCCGGCTTCACCACCCTGTTCCAGGGCCGCTGGTGCCTGATGGTGCCGCCCCCCGGCACCGACCCGGACGCGGTCGAGAAGGTGGCCGAGCTCTGGCGCCGCTGCGGCTCGATGATCGACACCATGGAACCCGCCCACCACGACCGCGTGCTCGCCATCGTCAGCCACCTGCCGCACCTGATCGCGTTCACCATCTGCGGCACCGCCGACGACCTGGAGGAGGAAAGCCGCCAGCAGGTGCTCCGCTTCGCCGCCTCCGGCTTCCGCGACTTCACCCGCATCGCCGCCTCCGACCCCGCCATGTGGCGCGACATCTTCCTCAACAACCGCGAGGCGCTGCTGGAAATGCTGGCGCGCTTCATGGAGGACGCGCAGGCCATGGCACGCGCCGTGCGCTGGGGCGACCCCGGCCATATCGAGGACAGCATCAAGCGCGGGCGCCGTATCCGGCGCAGCCTGATCGAGCTGAAGCAGGCATAAGGAAGCAAGGCCAGGGGCTTTGCTTCCTTATGCCAGCCCCAGCGCCGCGAACAGCAGCCGGGCCGCGGGGAAGATCTGCATCACCCAGCCGCGCCACACCACGCCGGCGGCGAGCAGTGCCCCGAGCAGCAGCACGCTGATCGTCAGCGCCAGCACGACCGGCAGCCGGGAGCCGCGCGTAGGTGCCGAGACCTTGGGCTTGGGGGCGGCGTGGAGTGCCGGCGGGGGTGACGGGGCCGGACGCTCGGGCGGCGGGGGCGGGATCGCGGCGGGTGGTGGCGGTGCTGGCGGCGCGGGAACCGGTGGCGGCGGGAGCGCCGGGAGCGCCGCCGGCGCGGCCATTCCTGGGCACCCATTCATGGGCGCAGCGCGCAGCGCAGCCTCTTGCCGCTGCCGGCAAGGCGATCCGGAACCTCGTAGGTCGCAGAGCAGGTGGGGCAGACGATGCGCATGCAGGGGTTCCCGGGCGGCGCGATCCTGCGCGACGCTGCCGGCTCACGCAACCGCGCGCTTCCGGCACCCCGCACGTTGATGGCACAACGGCGCAGGGACGGAGGACAGGACGCGGCATGATCCGGGCCGAGAGCGTGGGGCTGCACTATGTCCGGGCCGGTCGGCCGGGACCCGAGGTGCTGCGCGACCTCACCTTCGTCGTGCCCGAGGGCGGCTTTCGCTGGCTGCTCGGCCCGTCCGGCGCCGGCAAGTCGTCGCTGCTGCGCCTGCTGCATCTCGCCGTGCGGCCCACGCGCGGGCGGCTTGTTCTGCTCGATGCCGAGACCTCGGCCGCCGGGCGGCGCGACCTTGCGCTGCTGCGCCGGCGCATCGGCATGGTGTTCCAGGATTTCCGCCTGCTGATGCACCTCTCGGCACTCGACAACGTGGCTCTGCCGCTGCGCATCGCCGGCCATCCC
The DNA here is from genome assembly GCA_044225615.1 of Acetobacteraceae bacterium. Classification (GTDB taxonomy): domain Bacteria; phylum Pseudomonadota; class Alphaproteobacteria; order Acetobacterales; family Acetobacteraceae; genus CAIYPH01. The sequence continues at coordinate 38,410 of JBGAIK010000001.1, forward strand.
GAGGGCCGCGTGCGGGCCGACGTGGTGGAGATGCTGCGCTGGGTCGGGCTGGGGAAGAAGATGGACGCCCGCCCCGCCGAACTGTCCGGCGGCGAGCAGCAGCGCGTCGCCATCGCCCGTGCCGTGGTCGGCCGCCCGCACCTGCTGCTGGCTGACGAGCCCACCGGCAATCTCGACGACGTCCAGGCCGAGCGGCTCATGATGCTGCAGAGGGAGATGAACCGCCTCGGCACCACGGTGATCGTCGCCACCCACAACGACGCGCTGGTTGCCCGCCACCCCGGCCAGGCGCTGCGGCTCGACCACGGAAGGCTGGTCGAGCATGGCTAGGAGCCGGCCGCGCACGCCCGCCCGCGCCCCGGGCCTCGACGATCTCGGCCTGCGCCGCGCGCTCGGCGACCGCATGCTGCCCCTGGTGGTTGCGGCCATGGCCTTCCTCGCCGCGCTGGCGCTGGCAGGCTCGGTGGGCGCGGCCTCGCTGGCGCAACGCTGGCAGGAAGGGGCCGCCGCGGTGCTGACCGTGCAGGTGCCGCGCCCGGGCGCGACGGCGGCCGAGGGCGGTGCGTCCCGGCTCGACCGCGTGCTGGTGCTGCTGCGCGGCACGCCGGGCATTGCCGGCGCGCGCGCGCTGGAGGATGCCGAGCTGTCCGAACTGCTGCGCCCCTGGCTCGGCGCCGGTGCGGCACGGCTGTCGCTGCCGCTGCCGGCGGTGGTGGAGGTGCGCCTGGCCGGGGCCGGCCCCGACCTTGCCGACCTCGCCGCCCGCCTGGAGCAGGTCGCCCCCGGCGCCACGCCGGAGAGCCACGGCGTCTGGGTGCGCCGTCTCGCGGTCCTGGCGCGCAGCCTGCAGGCCTGCGCCTGGGCCGCGCTGGCGCTGGTCGCCGCGGTCGCCGCCGGCGTGATCGCGGTGGCGACGCGCGCCGGCCTGGTGGCGCGGCGGGACGCGATCGAGATCGTGCATGGCCTCGGTGCGACCGACGCCTATATCGCCGGGCGCTTCGCCGGGCGCGCAACGCGGCTGGCCGTGCTGGGCGCGGCCGGCGGGGCGCTGGCCGCGCTGCCGGTGCTGCTGGCGCTGGCAGGGCTCGCCGCCCCTTTCGCCGCCGGCGCGCCACCCGCCCCGGCCGCCACCGGCACGGCCGAGCCGCTGCTGCGGTGGCTCGCCGCCCTGCCGCTGCCGCTGTGGCTGGCGCTGCCGGGCCTGCCGGCAGTGGCCGGGCTGATCGGGCTGGTCACCGCCCAGGCCACCGTCCGCGCCTGGCTGCGCCGGCTGCCGTGATGCGGCGGCTCGTCCGGCGCACGCTGCTGGGGCTGGTGGCGCTGGCGCTGGCCTGGGCCGGCGGCTTCGCCTGGTTCATCCACCTGACCGGCGGCACTGCCCCGCTGCCGGCGCGGGCCGACGGCATCGTGGCGCTGACCGGCGGCGCCGAGCGGGTCGAGACCGCGCTGCACCTGCTGGCCGAGGGCCGCGCCGGCCGGCTGCTGATCTCGGGCGTCGGCGGCGCCACCGATTTCGCGGTGCTGGCCCATCGCGCCGGCGTCGATCCCGGGCTTGCCCCGCGGGTCACGCTGGGTCGCGCCGCGCTCACCACCCGCGGCAACGCCGAGGAGACCGCCGGCTGGGCGCGGCAGCACGGGCTCGCGACGCTGATCGTGGTCACCGCCGACTACCACATGCCCCGCGCGCTGGCCGAGCTGTCGCGCACCTTGCCGGGGGTGTCGCTGCTTCCCGCCCCGGTGCAGCCGGCCGGGCTGCGCGACGGGCTGGGCCTGGGCGGGTTGCGGCTGCTCGCCGGCGAGTACATGAAGTACCTGGCCGCCGAGGCCGGCCTGTCGGGCCTGGCCGCCCGAGCACTCGACCGTGCCACCGCGCAGCTGCACGGTGCGCGAGCGACGGGCGCGCGGCCGGCGCCGACCCACCCTGCGGAGCATGCCGGCTGATGATGCTGATCCGGTCCAGCCTGTTCAACCTGTGGTTCTACCTGGGCACCGCCGCCTTCGCGATCGCCAGCGTGGCCCCGCGCCCCTTCGCCCGATTCCTGTCGCCCGACTGGGCGCTGCGCTTCGGTCGCTGCTGGGCGCGCTTCGTGCTGTCCGGCCTGTTCCCGATCTGCGGCACGCGCTGGATTGTGGAAGGCGGCGAGCACCTGCCCAAGGACGGCCCCGCGCTCATCGTCTCCATGCACCAGTCGGCCTTCGACACCATGATCTGGTTCCGCCTGGTGCCGCGGCCCTGCTACGTGCTGAAGCTGGAGCTGACCCGCATTCCCATGTTCGGTTCGATGCTGCGCCATGTCGGCACCATCGCCGTCGATCGCGACGCCGGCGCCGCCGCCGTCCGCGCCCTGCTGAAGGGCAGCGACGCGGCGGTCGCCGAGCGGCGGCAGATCGTGATCTTCCCCGAGGGCACCCGCACGCCGCCGGGCGCGGCCGCCCCGCTGCATCCGGGCTACGTCGCCATCGCCGCGCGCAGCAAGCTGCCGATCATCCCGGTCACCACCGATTCCGGACTGTTCTGGGGCCGACGCGCCTTCCGCAAGCGCCCCGGCACCATCCGCATCGAGGTCCATCCGCCGCTGCCGCCGGGACTGTCGCGCCAGGAGATGACGGAGCGGGTGGAAGCCCTCTTCGCCGCGGCCCGCGCCCGCATCGGCGCCCGCGCGTGAGGCGGGGGCGCCGCTGGCCGCGCCGGGTCGCCACGGCGGCCATCGTGCTGCTGGCGCTGCATGGCGCCGCGTGGCTGGCCGCGATGCTGCGGCTGGAGGCCGAGCTCGGGATGCGCCGCCAGGAGCTTGACGCCCAGGGCTGGCGGGTCAGTGCCGGCCCCGCCCGCTGGGCCGGCTGGCCGCTGGCCGCGCGGCTCGACCTCGACGCACCGGCCGTGCAGTCGCCCGGCGCCACCGCCTGGCGCAGCGCGGCGGCCCGCTTCGGGGCCAGCCTCGCCCGGCCGCTCTGGCTGGTCACCGAGCTGGACGGTCCGCACGTGCTCACCCTCGGCGGCATCGACGTGCCGGTGCGCACCGCGCGGCTCACCGTCGCGGCACGGCTGGTCGGGCAGCCGCAGCGGAGCACGCTGGCCGTGCGCGGCCTGCATGCCGAGGGGCCGGGCGGCACGCTCGCCATCGGCGCGCTCGACCTGCAGGCAACCACGGACCCGGCCGCCGCGCCGGGCAGCGTGGCCGCCGCGATCGCCGCCACCGCCGCGGATCTCGACCTGCCCTCGCCGGTCATGGCGCGCGCGCCCGGCGGCTACGGCGCGCGGATTCCCGCCCTTGCGCTCGATGCCAGCATCACCGCGCCGCTGCCGCCGGCCCGGCCGCGCGCCGGGATGCCGAGGCCTGGCGCGCCGCCGGCGGCCGGCTCCGGCTCGACCGCCTCGCGCTGCGCTGGGGCAAGCTTGACGTGACCGGCAATGCCGAGTTCGAGCTCGACCCCCAGCTCCAGCCGGTGGGCAGCGGCGTGCTGCGCGCGCTCGGCGTGGCCGAGACCGCCGATGCGCTGGCCGGGGCGGGAGCGATTCCCAACGGCACCGCCCGCGCCGTGAAGGCGCTCGCCGCGCTGATGGCCCGCCCGCCGGACAACGAGGTGGAGCTGGCGCTGACCCTGGTGGACCGCAGCGTTGTCCTGGCCGGCTTCCCGATCGCGGCCGTGCCGGAATTGCGCTGGTAATCCGGCGCGGCGCGGTCTATAGGCGTGAACCATGATGTTCCGGATGAGCATTGCGCGAATTACGAACCCGGCTGCCTAGCAGCCGGGGCTTCCACGCGCCTGTTCCTTCCCTCGTTCTTCCGGACCTCCGATCATGTCGAACCAGCCCTGGGCCCTTGTCGGCCTGCACGCCGCCGTCCGCTTCACCGTGACCGCGGACTCCTCTCCCGGCCTGCTGCCGCGCCTGCTGCAGCCCTTCGCCAAGCGCGACCTCACGCCTGACCGGTTCGAGGCCCATGCCACGCCCGCCGGCATGCGTGTCGACATCGCCATGGACGCCATGCCGGCCGAGATGGTGCATCTCGTGGCCGGCAATCTCGGCACCACGGTCGGCGTGACCGCGGTGACCCACCGCCAGGAGATCACCGGGCGGGTGCGTCGCGCCGCCTAGTGTCCCGATTCCGAAGTTCGTTGCCACGTGCAGTGGTCGGAATCGGGACACTAGCTCTTTGTTTTCAGTGTCCTGTTCACCCCTACGTCCGCCATGAAGGATGGCGAACTTCGGGGACAGGACACTAGCTCCGACCGGCCACCCGTGGTTGAGTGCGCGCCGGACACCCGGCGCAACAGGAGATCACGCTTGGCCGCGACAGCAGCGAATGCGGGCTACCAGTTCATCCCCCAGCCCGACTGGTCCCGCCTGCCGGAGGAGATCGTGCTCGGCGACGTCGCCGGCATCGCGATCGACCGGCAGGACCGGGTCTACCTGTTCAACCGCGGCGCCCATCCGGTGGTCGTCCTCGACAAGGATGGCGCCTACCTGAATTCGTGGGGGCACGGGCTCTTCACCAATGCCCACGGCGCCTATATCGGCCCCGACGACGCCATCTACCTGACCGACAACGGCGACCACACGGTCCGCAAGTTCTCGCTCGACGGGCGGCTGCTGCTGACGATCGGCGAGGCGCACAGGCCTTCGCCGCCGATGAGCAACCGCCCGTTCTGCCGCTGCACCCATTGCGCGCTGGCGCCGAACGGCGACATCTACGTCTCCGACGGCTACGGCAATGCCGCGATCCACAAGTTCTCGCCCGACGGCCGGCTGCTGAAGAGCTGGGGCGAGCCGGGCACCGGCCCGGGCGAGTTCAACCTGCCGCACAACATCTGCTGCGACGCCGACGGCTGGGTCTACGTCGCCGACCGCGAGAACGACCGGGTGCAGATTTTCGACGGCGACGGCCGCTACGAGACCCAGATCGTGAACATGCACCGGCCGAGCGCGCTGGCGATCACCAGCCGCCACGATCCGGACTGCATCGTGGGCGAACTAATGTCCTATCTCGCGGTCAACCGGCTCACGCCCAACCTGGGCCCGCGTGTCAGCGTGTTCGGGCGCGGCGGCGCGCTGCTCGGCCGCATCGACCAGAAGAAGGGGCCGGGGCTGGAGCCGGCCCAGTTCGTCTCGCCGCACAGCATCGCGCTTGATTCGGCCGGCGACATGTATGTCGGCGAGGTCGCCGCGACCGACTGGGCGGCGGTGTTTCCCGACACGCCGGCACCGGCGCAGCTGGGGCGGTTCCAGAAGTTCAGGCGAATTCCGCGGACCGGCTAGGCTTCCTCAAGCTCCGTGCTGAGCTGGCGCAGTTCCGTGGTGTGCGGGTGGGTCGTCCGCCCGGCGCGCAAATCCTCGGCGGTGATGGTCTCGACCATCAGACCCCCCTGCATGACGCCGACCACGGGGCAGAGATGGGCGACGACCGCCAGGTTGTGGCTGACCAGGACATAGGTGAGGTTGCGCTGCGCCTGCAGGTCGGCCAGCAGGTTCAGCACCTCGGCCTGGACCGACACGTCGAGCGCGCTGGTCGGCTCGTCGAGCAGCAGCACCTCGGGCTCGGCCATCAGCGCGCGGGCGATGGCCACGCGCTGGCGCTGGCCGCCGCTCAGCTGGTGGGGAAAGCGGAAACGCACGGAGGGCGGCAGCGCGACCTCGGCCAGCGCGCGCAGGATGCGCGCCTCATGGCCGTCCATGTCATGGACCAGCAGCGGTTCGGCCAGCGCGCGATCGACGGTCTGGCGCGGATGCAGCGAGCCGTAGGGGTCCTGGAAGACCATCTGCACGCGGCGGAAGAAGGCGCGGTCGCGTTGCGGCGCGAGTTGCTGGCCGGCGACCGACATGGTGCCGGTCCAGTCCGGGTTGAGGCCGGAGAGCGCGCGCAGGACGGTGGATTTGCCGGAGCCCGATTCGCCGACGATGCCGAAGCTCGATCCGGCGGGAACGTCGAAGGAGACGCCCTTCACCGCGTGCACGTCGCCAAAGCGGACGTGCAGATTCTCGATCCGGATCATGCCAGCCAGGCCGGGTCGCGCTGCATCACCGGCAGCCGCGGCTTGGGGTGGGAAAGTGCTGGCAGGCATTCGAGCAGCCCGCGGGTGTAGGGATGCTTCGCCTGGGCGAGTTCGCCGGCGCCGAGTTCCTCCACGATGCGGCCGGCATACATCACGGCCACGCGGTCGCAGAAATGCGAGACCAGCGGCAGGTCATGGCTGATCAGGATCAGCGCCATGCCGCGGCGGGAGACGAGGTCTTCCATCAGGCGCAGGATTTCGGCCTGGACGGTCGCATCGAGCGCGCTGGTCGGCTCGTCGGCGATCAGCATCTCGGGGTCGGGGGCGAGCATCATGGCGATCATCACGCGCTGGCCCATGCCGCCCGACAGCTCGTGCGGGTAGGCGCCGGCGACGCGGGCGGGGTCGTTGATGCGGACCTGGGCGAGCAGCTCGATCGCGCCGGCGCGGGCTTCCTTCCAGGAGGTCTTCTTGTGCATGCGGATGGCCTCGGCGATCTGGTCGCCGGCGGTCATCACCGGGTTCAGCGAGTATTTCGGGTCCTGCAGGATCAGCCCGGCGCGCTTGCCTCGGATGGCGCGCATCGCGGTCTCGCTCGCGGTCAGCACGTCGATGCCGTCGAAGGACAGGCGGTCGGCGCGGATGCGGGCGGTGGAGGGCAGCAGCTTGAGGATGGAGCGGGCGGTCAGCGACTTGCCGGAGCCCGATTCGCCGACGATGCCGAGCTTCTCGGCGCCGAGGGTGAGCGAGACGTTGCGCACGGCGAGGCTTTCGCCCTGGGGGGTGGGGAAGGCGATGGAGAGGTTGCTGATCTCGACGAGCATCAGGGCTATTTCTGCTTCGGGTCGAGCACGTCGCGCAGCCCGTCGCCCAGCAGGTTGAAGGCCAGCGAGACGACGAAGATGGCGATGCCGGGGATGGTGGGCACCCACCATTGCTCCAGGATGAAGCGCCGGGCGGTGGCGATCATCGCGCCCCATTCGGGCGAGGGCGGCTGGGCGCCCATGCCCAGGAAGCCGAGGGCCGCGGCGGTCAGGATGATGCTGCTCATGTCGAGCGTGACGCGCACCACGAGGCTGCCGAGGCACAGCGGCACGACATGGCGCAGGATGATCCGCGCCTTGGACGCGCCGGTGAGGCGGACGGCGGCGATGAAGTCGGCGTTGCGGATGGTCAGGGTTTCGGCGCGCGCCAGCCTCGCATAGGGCGGCCAGGCGGTCAGCACGATGGCGAAGATGGCGCTGGTCACGCCGGGCTTGATGGCGGCAACGAAGGCAAGCGCCAGGATCAGGCGCGGAAAGGCGAGGAACACGTCGGTGATGCGCATCAGGATGCGGTCGGCGAGGCCGCCGAGATAGCCGGCGATGCAGCCGATGGCGAGGCCGAGCGGGGCGACCAGGATCACCACCGCCACCACCATGCCGAGCGTGACCCTTCCGCCGTAGAGGATGCGGGAATAGACGTCTCGCCCCAGCTCGTCGGTGCCGAGCCAGTGCGCGGCCGAGGGGGGCTGGAGCCGGATGTCGAGCGCCTGGACGCCGGGATCGTGGGTGGCGAGCAGCGGCGCCAGCAGCGACAGCACGACCATCACCACGGCCACGATCAGCCCGCCCATGGCGAGCCCGTTGGACCGGAAATCGCGCCACAGCCGGTAGCGCCGGCCCCAGGCGGCCTGGGCGCGGGAGGATGGGGTCTCCGTCAGCAGCCAGTCGCGCCAGGAGACGGGCGCGGGAATGGAGGCGTCGCTCATGTCACGCGCGGGTCGAGCAGGCGGTAGAGCAGGTCGGCCAGCAGGTTGAGCGCGAGATAGATCACCCCCACCACCAGCGTGGCGCCGAGCACCGCGTTCATGTCGGCATTGAGCAGCGAGATGGTCAGGTACTGGCCGATCCCGGGCCAGGAGAACACCGTCTCCGTCACCACGGCACCCTCCAGCAGCCCCGCATAGGTCAGCGCCAAAACGGTGATCAGCCGCACGGCGATGTTGCCGAAGGCGTGCTTCCAGATCACGCGCGCGGCCGACAGGCCTTTGGCGCGGGCGGTGATGACGTATTCGCCGGCCAGCGCGTCGAGCATGAAGGCGCGGGTCATGCGGGCGATGAAGGCCATCGAGAAATAGGCGAGCACGGCTGCCGGCAGCACCAGATGCGACAGCGCGTCCCAGAAGACGTTCATGTCGCCGGCGAGCAGCGCATCGACGGTGATCAGGTGGGTCACCACCGGCACCATATCCTCGTAGACGATGTCCTGCCGGCCGGGGCCGGGCGCCCATTGCAGCGTGGCGTAGAACACCAGCAGGCCGACCAAAGCGAGCACGAAGATCGGGATGGAATGCCCGGCCAGGCAGATCACCCGGATCACCTGGTCGAGCCGCGAGCCCTGCTTCACCGCTGCCAGCACGCCGAGCGGCACGCCGGTCAGCACGGCGATGATGATGGCCACCGTCGCCAGCTCCAGCGTTGCCGGCAGGAAGCGGGCGATGTCGGCCACGACGGTGTGCGAGGTCATCACCGAGCGGCCGAAATCGCCCTGCAGCAGCTTGGTCAGGTAGATCCAGAACTGGACGTAGAGCGGCTCGTCCAGCCCCAGCTCCAGCCGGGTCGCGGCCACCACGTCGGCCGGCGCACGGTCGCCGACGATGGCGAGCACGGGGTCGATCGGCATCACCCGGCCGATGAGGAAGGTGACCAGCACCAGCCCCAGCAGCGTCACCGGGACGCTGGCGGCGGTGCCCGCCAGCGCCCTGATACGCGCCTTGGTCACTAGCTCTTGGTGACCTTCTCGAACGTGGTGCGCGAGGACATCGGCGCCACCGCGAAGCCGGCCACGTTCTTGCGGTACATCGCCCGCTCGGTGCTCTGGAACATCAGCGCGAACGGGCTGCGCTTGTGGTGGTCGCGCTGGAGCGACTCGTACTCGGCCTGGCGCTTCTTGGCGTCGGTCTCCTTCACCGCCGCCTGGGCGCGCTTCATCAGATCCTCGTCCACCCAGGTGTTGCGCCACGCGAGGGTCTTAGCCCGGGCGTTGTCGGTGTTGTCGGCGTTGATGCAGAAGGTCTCGGCGTTGGAATGCGGGTCGAAATAGTCGATGCCCCAGGCCTGGATCACCAGCTGGTGCTGCCGGGCGCGGTACTTGGTCAGCACCTGCCGGCTTTCGGCGGAGATCAGCGTCGCCTTGATGCCGATCTCGGCCAGGTTGGCCTGGATCGCCTGGGCGATGTCGGGCACCGGCTGGCTGCTGCCATGGTCGATCGTGACCTCGAACCCGCCGGCCAGGCCGGCTTCGGCCAGCAGCGCCTTGGCCTTGGCCGAATCCTTCTTGAACGGCCGGTCCTTGATCGCGCCCAGCAGGCCCTGGGGGACGAAGGACTGCTGCACCTGGTGGGTCATCTCCACGATGTTCTTGTGGATGCCATCATAGTCGATGGCCCATTTCAGCGCCTCGCGCACCTGCGGCTTGGACAGGTTCGGGTCCTTCTGGTTCATCGCCAGGTACATGATGTAGCTGCGCGGGGCGCTGCTGGCCTTCAGGTTGGGGTCGGCCATGGCCGACTTCAGCTGGTCGGGCAGCAGGCTGCGGGCCACGTCGATGTCGCCGGACTTGAGCTGCAGCAGCTGCGCCGACGGCTCCGGGATGTGCTTCATGATCACGCGCTTCGGCATGACCTTGATGCGCGAATGCGGGTTGGCGTCGAGCATGACGCTCTCGGAGGCCTTCCAGGAGCGGATCACGAACGGGCCGGAGCCGGCCGAGTTGCTCTTGAGCCACTCGTTGCCGAGATCGCCGTCCTTCTGGTTGGCCATCACCACCGCCTTCTCGACGATGCTGCCGACGTTGGCCGACAGGCAGTAGAGCACGAAGGTCGGCGCGATCTTCTCGCCGATCGTCAGCGCCAGGGTGCGCGGGCCGGTTGCCTTGATCTTCTCGTCGACATTGTCCTTGGTGAAGCCGAACTGGTTGATGATGAAGGCCGGGGTCTTGTTCAGCTTGACCGCGCGCTGGAGCGAGAAGGCGGCGTCCTCGGCGGTGACCGGCTTGCCGGAGGCGAACTTGATGTTCTGCTTCAGCGTGAAGGTGAAGGTCAGGCCGTCGGCCGAGATGTCCCATTTCTCGGCCAGCTCGCCCACGATCACCGAGGGGTTGTCAGGGTTCGGCACGATCAGCCGGTCGTAGCAGTTGCCGTCCACCTCGCCGCCGGAGAACTCGAAGGCCTGCGCCGGGTCGAGGCTGACGATGTCGTCGATCGACATGCCGAGGACGAGCACGTCCTTCGGGGTGGCGGCCTCGCCCTCGCCTGCCCAGGAGAGGAAGGGGGTGGCGGTGGCGGTGAACATGAGGGCGCGGCGGCTGAGCATGGTTGATCTCCCAAGATCGTTGGGAGGTTCCATAGCAACCCGCTCGCCCGGGGGCAAAGGCGATCTTTCGGCCTAGCTGCGCCGGGCCAGATGGCGGACGTAGCTTTCCAGCACCGCGTTCATCCGGGTCTGATAGCCTTTGCCCCCGGCCTTGAAGACGTCGAGCACGGATTTCTTGACCCGCAATGTGACCGACTGAGTGCGGTCGGGCGCGACGAGCAGGGCATGCTTCCAGAATTCGTCGTCCAGCTCCGGGATATCGCTGAAGTCGATGTCCTCGTCCGGCAGTGCCGCCAGTTCCGCCGGCGTCAGCGCCCGTTCAAATCGCTTGCTCATAGCGCCTCCTTTCCCGTCGTGACGCCCGCCGCGCGGAGATGATGCGTATGCGAGCGGATCGGCCGGTTTGAACCACGGCCAGGATCAGCACGCCTTCCACCGCGCCGAGGCTGATCTCCCGCCGCTCCCCATAGTCCGTGCGGCTGTCCGCAACGGTCAGAACGGGCCCGTCGAAGATCCGGCACGCAAGCTCGAAGGCCACGCCGTGCTTGGCGATGTTGGCCGCGTTCTTGGCATCGTCCCACTCGAACATGCGGGCGGCACGTTACCGCAAATTGTATGGACAAACCAACACAATCCGCTCATGCAGCCCCGTCGATATCCTCCAGCGTGAACTGGTCCGCCTCCTCGTCGTAGCTGAACAGCTCGGCGTAGCGGCCCCAGCTGATCAGCGCCTGGAGCGTCTCCTCGGCGTAGTCGGGGGACATGTGGTCCTCCAGCTCGTCGCGGAAGCGGACCGCGGCGGCGCGATGGTTCCAGCGCTCGTCGAGCGTGCGGCGGATCAGCGCCGCCAGCGGCACGTGGTCGCGCAGGGCGGCGGCGAAGATGGTCTTGCGCGTGTCGGTGTCGGCATTGGCGAACTGCCGGCCGGTCTCCGACAGGCGCATGTCGCCGTCGGCGAGTTCGCCGAGACGAAGCGTCTGCAGCGCCTCGCCCATCGGCAGCAGCTCGTCGGCCTCGAGCTGCAGGGCGGCGGCCAGCGCCGGCAGGTCGGCCTTGCCGTAGTACGGCGCGGCCGCGACCGCCTCGATCAGGCCGGCGAGGAGGTTGGTGGAGACCGATTGCAGCGGCATCGCGATCGGGTCGGTCTGGCGCACCGGCGCGGCCGCCGGCGCCCGGCGGGTCATCAGCGCGTAGATGTCGTCCACCAGCTTGCGGAAGGCGGGGTCGAGCCGCTTGCGCGGATGGGCGAAGGGCACCCGCAGCTCCGAGGCGACGCGGCCGGGGTTGGAGGAGAAGACCAGGATGCGGTCGCAGAGCAGCACCGCCTCCTCGATATTGTGGGTGACGAGCAGGACCGACTTGGCGGGCAGCTTGCGTTCCACCCACAGGTCGATCAGGTCGGTGCGCAGCGTCTCGGCGGTCAGCACGTCGAGCGCGCTGAACGGCTCGTCCATCAGCAGCAGGTCGGGATGCACCACCAGCGCGCGGGCCAGGCCGACGCGCTGGCGCATGCCGCCCGACAGCTCCTTGGGATAGGCGCTCTCGAACCCGCCGAGGCCGATCAGGTCGATCGCCGCCTCGGCCCGCTGCTCGCGCTCGGCGCGGGCGATCCCCTGCGCCTCCAGCCCCAGCTCCACGTTTTCCTGCACGGTCAGCCAGGGGAACAGCGCGAAGCTCTGGAACACCATGGCCACGCCGTCGGCCGGGCCGCGCAGCGGGGCGCCGCGCCAGACCACGTCGCCGGCGGTCGGCGCCAGCAGCCCGGCGACGATGCGCAGCAGCGTGGACTTGCCGGAGCCGGAGCGCCCGAGCAGACCCACGATCTCGCCCTGCCGCAGCTCAAGGTCGACGCCGTCGAGCACGACGAGGTCGGCCGCGCTCTCCTTGTGGTAGGCCTGCCGCACCGCGCGGACGCTGAGCAGAGGGTCCATCTTGCTATCCCAGGGTTGCGCGTCGGGCGGCGTGGGCGTGCAGCGGGCGCCAGACCAGCCGGTTGCAGAGCAGCACGTAGACCGACATCACCACCACGCCCAGCATCACGCGCTGGAACTGGCCGGCATCGGTGGCCTGGGCGATATAGGCGCCGAGCCCGTGCGCGGCGAGCTTCGTGTCGCCCCAGGCGGCCACCTCGGCGACGATGGCGGCGTTCCACGAGCCGCCGGCCGCGTTCATCATGCCGGTCAGCGTGGCGGGCAGGATGCCGGGCAGGCCGATGCGCCGCCACCACAGCCAGCCACCGACGCGGAAATTCCGCGCCGCCTCGTGCAGTTCGCCCGGAAAGGCGGCGGCGCCGGCGATGACGTTGAACAGGATGTACCACTGCGTGCCCAGCACCATCAGCGGCGTCAGCCAGATGTCGGTGTCGAGGTTGAAATGGACGATGGCGACGACGAAGGGCGGAAACAGCAGGTTGGCCGGAAAGGCGGCAAGGAACTGGGCCAGCGGCTGCACGCGCCGGGCCCAGGCCGGGCGAAGGCCGAGCCAGACGCCGATCGGCACCCAGACCACCGCCGCCAGCGCCATCAGCAGGGCCACCCGCAGCAGCGTGATGGCGCCCAGCGTCACGGCCTCCAGCACGTCGGACCATGACAGCGCGTCGGCGACGTAGATGCCGATCCGCCAGGCGGCGAAGCCGATCAGCAGCGCGACGGCGGCCATGAACGCGGCATCGCCGGCGCGGCCGGGCCGCTTGCTGCCGGCAGCGGCGCGGGCCGGGCGGCCGAGGCGCAGGCCGGTGAGGGCAACGAAGGCCGTCCCGAGCATGTCGCCGCCGACGCGGAGCACATGGGTGCGGCGGAGCAGGGCCAGCATCCACGGATCCTCGCCGTCGGCGCCGGCGGTGACCTCGAAGCGGAAGCGGCCGGACCAGGCGACCAGCGGGCGGAACAGCAGCTGGTCGTAGGCGATGATGACGACGAGCATGGCCAGGATGGCCCAGAACACGGCGCCGATCTCCCGCCGCTCCAGCGCCAGCGCCACGTAGCTGCCGATGCCGGGCAGCTTCCAGGACTTCTCGCCCAGCGTGATCGCCTCGGAGGCGACGACGAAGAACCAGCCGGCGGACATCGAGAGCATGGCGTTCCACACCAGACCGGGCATGGCGAAGGGCACTTCCAGGCGCCAGAAGCGCTGCCAGGCAGTAAGCCGGAAGCCGCGCGCGGCCTCCTCCAGGTCGCGCGGCAGGGTGCTGAGCGACTGGTAGAAGCTGAACGCCATGTTCCAGGCCTGGCTGGTGAAGATGGCGAAGATCGCCGCCAGCTCCAGCCCCAGCACGCGGCCGGGAAAGAGGCCCATGAAGAAGGCGGTGGTGAAGGTCAGGAAGCCGAGGATCGGCACCGACTGCAGGATGTCGAGCAGCGGGATCATGATCAGCCCGGCGCGGCGGCTTTTTGCCGCCAGCGGCGCGTAGGTGAAGGTGAACAGCAGCGAGAACGCCAGCGCCGCGAACATGCGCATCGTGGTGCGCAGCGCGTATTCGGGCAGGTTGGCGGGATCGAGCGAGATCTCCGGCTGGCCCAGCGTCTCGAGCGGGACGAAGGTGCCCTGGGCGCCATGGGCGATGGCCACCAGCGCGCCTACCACGCAAAGCAGGGCGGCGACGTCCCAGATGTTCGGCAGGCGGCGGACGGTCGGGTTCACCCGCGGGTGTTAGCCCAGGGGGATGGCGGAGTCATCCAGGCGGATGTGGCAGTTCGGTGAAGGGCCTCCGGCGGCCAAAGGCCGGGGGCCTTTGGAAACCGTTCGTGCTGGCGGCTGCATCATCAGCCTTCGGTGATTGGCCGAAGCGCCGTTGCCAATAGAGTTGACCACCGTCCTTCTTGCGCCACAGGCATCCGATCCGCGCGACCGCATCTGTCCATGTGCGGTCGCATTGGCTGGTTGCCTGCGGCGCAAGGAAAGCAAGAGTGTCGAATGCGATGATTTGGCAATAACCAAAGTTCGGCGCCTCAGCGGCCAGCAGGAACGGTTTCCAAGGGCCAATGGCCTTTGGCCGCCGGAGGCGCTTGCCTTGCCTAGTCCTCGTCCCGATCCCGCACCCGCGTCAGCACCTCGCGCTTGCCCACGTGGTTCGCGGGACTGACGATGCCTTCCTTCTCCATCTGCTCGATCAGCTTGGCCGCGCGGTTGTAGCCGATGTTAAGATGGCGCTGGAGGAAGCTGGTGCTGGCCTTGCCCTCGCGGCTGACCACGTCCACCGCCTGGTCGAACAGGCTCATCTCGCTGTCGTAGTCGTTGCCGCCCCCGCCGCCGGCGCCGACGCCTTCCTCGCCTTCGGGCAGTTCGGTCACCTCGTCGACATAGGCCGGCTCGCCCTGCTCGCGCAGGAAGGCCACCGTGTCCTCCACCTCGCGGTCGGAGACGAACGGGCCATGAACGCGGGTGATGCGCCCGCCGCCCGCCATGTAGAGCATGTCGCCCTGGCCCAGCAGCTGCTCGGCGCCCTGCTCGCCCAGGATGGTGCGGCTGTCGATCTTGCTGGTGACCTGGAAGCTGATCCGGGTCGGGAAGTTCGCCTTGATGGTGCCGGTGATCACGTCCACAGACGGGCGCTGCGTCGCCATGATCAGGTGGATGCCGGCGGCGCGCGCCATCTGGGCCAGCCGCTGCACGGCGCCTTCGATGTCCTTGCCGGCCACCATCATCAGGTCGGCGACCTCGTCGATGATCACGACGAGATACGGCATCGGCTCGGGCCGGATCTTCTCGCTCTCGTAGGTGGCGCGGCCGCTCTCGTCGAACCCGGTTTGCACCGTGCGCTCGAAATGCTCGCCCTTGGCCAGGGCCTCGCGGGCGCGCTCGTTGTAGGACGCCACGTTGCGCACGCCGATCTTCGACATCCGGCGGTAGCGGTCCTCCATCTCGCGCACGGTCCACTTCAGCGCGACGATGGCCTTCTTGGGGTCGGTCACGACCGGGGCCAGCAGGTGCGGGATGCCGTCGTAGACGGAAAGCTCCAGCATCTTCGGGTCGATCATGATCAGCCGGCACTGCTCGGGCGGCAGGCGGTAGAGGATCGACAGGATCATGGCGTTGACGCCCACCGACTTGCCCGAGCCGGTCGTGCCGGCGATCAGCAGGTGGGGCATCTTCGCCAGGTCGGCGATGTAGGGTTCGCCGCCGATGGTCTCGCCCAGCACGACGGGCAGCGTCTGGCCGCCGCGCTCGTACTCGCCCGAGCCCAGCATCTCGCGCAGGTAGACGGTCTCGCGGCGCTGGTTCGGCAGTTCGATGCCGATGGCGTTGCGGCCCGGCACCACCGACACGCGGGCAGAGGCCACGCTCATGGAGCGCGCGATGTCGTCGGCGAGCGCCACGACGCGGGCCGACTTGACGCCGGCGGCCGGCACCAG
>JBGAIK010000002.1:0-59939 GCA_044225615.1 Acetobacteraceae bacterium
CGAGGGGCATGACCTGCTCGAGATGGAGCCGGAGGCGCGGGCGGCGGCCGGGCTGTTCCTGGCGTTCCAGTATCCGGTGGAACTGCCCGGCGTGGGCAACGCCAATTTCCTGCGCACGGCGCTGAACGCGCAGCGGCGCGCGCGCGGCGAGGGTGAGCTGGATGCGGTGCAGTTCCTGAAGCTGGCGCGGGGCGAGCTGAAGAAGCTGTCGATGTCCGACGACATGCTGAAGCGCAACGTGAACGTGGGCTTCTCCGGCGGCGAGAAGAAGCGCAACGAGGTGCTGCAGATGGCGGTGCTGCGGCCGAAGCTGGCGATCCTGGACGAGACCGATTCGGGCCTCGACATCGACGCGCTGAAGATCGTGGCCGACGGGGTGAACGCGCTGCGCGGGCCGGAATTCTCCGCCCTCGTCATCACCCATTACCAGCGCCTGCTCGACCATATCGTGCCCGATCGGGTGCACGTGCTGGCCGGCGGCAGGATCGTCCGCTCCGGCGGGCCGGAGCTGGCGCACGAGCTCGAGGCCAACGGCTATGCGGCCGTGGTGGCCGAGGCGGCGTGAACGCCATGTCCGCCTCCGCTTCCCTGAATGCCGGCGCGCAGGACTTTCTCGCGCGCTATGCCGGGCTGAAGGACCGCCTGCCGGGCGACGCGGCGCAGCGTGCGGCCGGTGCCGAGGCTTTCGCCCGCAACGGGTTTCCGGGCCCGCGCGAGGAGGCCTGGCGCTATACGCCGCTGCGCAGCCTGGCCGAGACCGCGTTCGCCGAGCCGCTGGTCCCCGTCTCCGACTGCGCCGACCTGCTCGCCCGCCTGCCCGCCGTCGACGCGCCGCGCCTGATCTTCGTGGACGGGCGTTTCCGCGCCGACCTTTCGACCGCACCCGGGGGGGTGACCCTGCGCACCGGCGCACCGGCGTTCGGCACCATCGCCGATCTGAGCGAGCAGCTCGTCGCGCTGAACACCATGCTGGCCGAGGATGGCGCCGCGATCGAGGTGGGCGAGGGCGTCGATGCCGGCACCATCCTGCTCGCCAACCTGGGCAGCGACGCGCATGGCCGCCCGGTCGCCTTCCATCCCCGCCACGCGGTCAGCCTCGCAAAGGGCGCGAGGCTGACCCTGGTCGAGGTGAACGCCGGCAGCGGCGTCTATTTCAGCAACCCGGTCCTCTCCGCCACCGTGGCCGAGGACGCGGTCATGACCCATCTGCGCTTCCAGCAGGAGGCGGCGGGGGCGTTCCATCTTTCGACCGTCTTCGCCGAGGTCGCCGCGCGCGGGACCTATGACAGCTTCACGCTGGCGCTGGGCGGGCGGCTGGCGCGGGCGGAAATCCATGCCCGGCTGGCCGGGGAGCGGGCGATGGCGCATCTGAACGCCGCCCAGCTGCTCGGCGGCAGCCAGCATTGCGACTTCACCACCGTGGTGCGCCACGACGCGCCGGCGACCGCGAGCCGGCAGACGGTGAAGAACGTGCTGACCGGCAGGGCGAAGGGCGTGTTCCAGGGCAAGATCGAGGTCGCGCGCGTCGCCCAGAAGACCGACGGCTACCAGATGAACCAGACGCTGCTGCTGTCGCGCGACGCCGAGATCGACAGCAAGCCGCAGCTGGAGATCTACGCCGACGACGTGAAATGCAGCCATGGCGCGACGGTGGGCGAGCTGGATGCAAACCAGCTGTTCTACCTGCGGAGCCGCGGCATCGCCGCCGAGCCCGCGCGCAACCTGCTGATCCGGGCCTTCCTGTCCGAGGCGCTGGACCCGATCGCGCATGACGGGGCGCGGGAGGCGATGGAGGCCGCCATCGCCGGATGGTGGGACCGGGAGCAAGCCGCATGAACGACGCACGCTTCGACCTCGCCGCGATCCGCGCCCAGTTTCCGATCCTGTCGCAGAAGATCCGTGGCAAGGACCTGGTGTTCCTGGACAGCGCCACCTCTGCGCAGAAGCCGCGCGCGGTGATCGAGGCGATGGTGCAGGCGATGGAGACGCAATACGCCAACGTGCATCGCGGCCTGCACTGGATGAGCGAGCGCACCACCGAGGCCTACGAGGCCGTGCGCGATGCCGCGGCGCGGCTGCTGAACGCGGCCGACCGGCACGAGATCGTGATGGTGCGCAACAGCACCGAGGCCATCAACCTGGTGGCCAACACCTACGGCCGCGCCATCCTGAAGCCCGGGCAGGCCGTGGTGATCTCGGGGATGGAGCACCATTCCAACATCGTGCCGTGGCAGATGCTGCGCGACTCGCATGGGACGGAGCTGCGGGTGGCGCCGATCAGCGATGCCGGCGAACTGGACATGGCGGCCTTCGAGGCGCTGCTGGCCGATGGCAAGGTGGGGCTGGTCGCGATCACCCATATGTCCAACGTGCTGGGCACCTACACGCCCGCCGAGCGGATCGTGAAGCTCGCCCACGCCCATGGCGCCAAGGTGCTGTTCGACGGCTCGCAGGCCGTGGTCCACCGCAAGGTGGACGTGCAGGCGCTGGACGCCGATTTCTACGTGTTCACCGGCCACAAGCTGTACGGGCCGACCGGCATCGGCGTGCTGTACGGCAAGCGCGCGCTGCTCGACGCCATGCCGCCCTGGATGGGCGGGGGGGAGATGATCTCCTCGGTCAGCTACGAGCGGAGCACCTGGGCGCAGGTGCCGCACAAGTTCGAGGCGGGCACGCCGGCGATCATCGAGGGCATCGGCCTCGCCGCCGCGATCGCGTGGGTGGAGGCGATCGGCTATCCGGCCATCGCCGCGCATGAGGCGGCGCTGACCGACCATGCGCTGGCGAAGCTGTCCGCCATCGAGGGCGTGACGGTGATCGGGCGGGCGCAGGATCGCGGCGGGGTGGTGAGCTTCACGCTCGACCGGGCGCACGCGCATGACGTGGCGACCCTGCTCGACCGGGCCGGCATCGCGGTGCGGGCGGGGCATCATTGCGCCGAGCCGCTGATGCGCCGGCTGGGGCTGGAGAGCACGGCGCGGGCAAGTTTCGGCGTCTACACCGCGCCGGAGGAGATCGATCACCTGGCAGAGACGCTCGCCAAGGTGCGGGAATTCTTCAAGTGAACACGTTCGACGACGTCCGCGATCTCTACAACGCCACGATCATGGAGCGCGGCCGGCGTCCGCAGCACATGCGGCGGCTGGAGGCGTTCGACGCCACCGCCAAGGGCGACAACCCGATGTGCGGCGACCGGGTGCAGGTGTGGGTGAAGCTCGACGGCGGCGCCATTGCCGCGACCGGGTTCGAGGCGCGCGGCTGCGAGATCAGCAAGGCGGCCGCCGACCTGATGGTGGAGGCGGTGGCCGGGCGCACGGCGGACGAGACGAGGCAGATTTTTGCTGCCTTCCACACCTTGGCGCGGACCGGCGCCTGCGCCGACTGCGCCGCGGCGCTGGCGCCGATGGCGCCGCTCGCCGCCGTCCACGAATACCCGTCCCGGGTGAAGTGCGCGACGCTGCCCTGGCACGCGCTGCTCGCCGCCCTTGACGGCAAGTCCAGCAGCACCAGCGAGTGAGGGCACGATGGACGAGCAACCCGCCGCGCACGGAAGCTGGACCCCCGACGGCGAGACCGCCGGCAAGCCGAGCGAGGACGCGCTGATCGCGGCCTGCGCGACGGTGTACGACCCGGAAATCCCGGTGAACATCTACGAGCTCGGCCTGATCTACACGATCGACGTGAGCGACCAGGGCAACGTGAAGGTGGAGATGACGCTGACCGCCCCGGGCTGCCCGAGCGCGCAGGAGCTGCCCGAGCAGGTGCGCGACGCGATCCTGGCCGTGCCGGGCGTGGCCACCTGCGACGTCGAGGTGGTGTGGGACCCGCCCTGGGACCAGACCCGGATGACCGAGGATGCCCGCCTCGCGCTGAACATGTTCTGACGGAGGACCCGCCAATGTCCACCACCATCTGCCCCGCCCCTGCCGCGCTTTGCCGCCGCTGATGACGCTGACCGACGCCGCGGCCGAGCGCCTGCATGCGCTCTATGCCAAGGGCCAGGAGAGCGGCAGCAGGGCAAGCTGCTGCGCATATCCGTCAACACCAAGGGCTGCTCGGGCCGGCCTACGACATGTCGTGGGTGGATGCGCCCGGCCCCGGCGACGAGAGCGTGACCGACAAGGGTGCCACCGTGCTGGTGGACCGCAAGGCGAGCCTGTTCCTGATCGGCACCACGATGGACTACGAGACCAAGACCCTGTCCTCCGGATTCACTTTCGTGAATCCGAACGAGAAGGGCCGTTGCGGTTGCGGCGAGAGCTTCCACGTATAGGGCCTGAATCCGACGCCTGAGGAGGCTGCGATGTCCGAGCTCGCCTGCGGTGCGCGTAACGTCTTCCGACGGGGTGTGGGACACGATCCTGCACGAATCGGCGCCGCCGTGGCGCAGGACCGGCTGATGAGCCGGATTGTCAGCACCATGGTCACGCCGCACGGCAATCTCGGCGGCGCCATGGCCTGCCTGCTGGGCCGCAAGCTGCACGACGACGCGCTGGACCGGCCGACGCTGGCCGGGCTGATTTCCGACGCCTACGAGGACGAGCCCGACATCGTGGCCGCCACCGCGGCCGACCTGCTC
This sequence comes from Acetobacteraceae bacterium, assembly GCA_044225615.1. Classification (GTDB taxonomy): domain Bacteria; phylum Pseudomonadota; class Alphaproteobacteria; order Acetobacterales; family Acetobacteraceae; genus CAIYPH01. Next base: position 4,580 of record JBGAIK010000002.1, read on the forward strand.
GCCATCCGCGACCGCGACCCGGCCACCCACGACCTGCTGACGCCGTTCCTGTTCTTCAAGGGGTTCCAGTCGCTGCAGGCACACCGCATCGCCAACTGGCTGTGGCGCGGCGGGCGCATCCACCTCGCGCGCCACATGCAGAGCCGCATTTCCGAAGTGTTCGCCGCCGATTTCCATCCCGCCGCGCGCATGGGGCGGGGGATCATGATCGACCACGGCACCAGCCTGGTGATCGGCGAGACCGCGGTGGTGGAGGACGACGTCTCGATGCTGCAGGAGGTCACGCTGGGCGGCACCGGCAAGGAATGCGGCGACCGCCACCCGAAGGTGCGGCGCGGCGTGCTGATCGGCGCCGGCGCCAAGATCCTCGGCAACATCGAGATCGGCGAGGGGGCGAAGGTCGGCGCCGGCAGCATCGTGCTGGACAGCGTGGCGCCCCACACCACGGTGGTGGGCGTACCGGCCAAGCCGGTCGGGCGGTTCCAGGGCTTTGCCGGGCTCACCATGGACCACCGGCTTCCCGCCGAGCAGACCTGGCCGCACGACGCCACCGGCTGATGCGCCGCCGCACCCTGCTTCTGACCTTGCTGGCCACGCCTGCGCGGGCGCAGGGGAGCGCCATCGAGCAGGTGATCCGCGACCAGATGACCGCCTTCGCCCGCGACGACGCCGAAGCAGCCTTCGGCTTCGCCACGCCCGAGTTGCGCGCCATGTTCGGCAGCGCCGCAACGTTCATGTCCATGGTTCGCCAGGGCTACCAGCCGGTCTACCGGCCCCGTTCGGTGACCTTCGGCGATCTGGCCGAGGAGGGCGGGCAGATGGTGCAGGAAGTCGGCGTGATCGGGCCGGACGGCGTGCCGCGGATTGCCCTCTACACGATGGAGCGGCAGGCGGACGGCAGCTGGCGGATTGCGGGCTGCCGGCTGGTGGAGCGCCCGCGGCCTTCGTCGTAGCCTGGCATCCTACCGGCCGAACACGCACACGCTCTCCAGGCGCGGCGACCACAGGAACTGATCCACCGGCACCGCACGCAGCAGCCGGTAGCCGGCCCCCGCCAGCACCGCCGCATCCCGCGCCAGGGATGCCGGGTTGCAGCTCACATACACCACCCGCTTCAACCCGGCGGCGGCGATCGCCGGCAGCTGCGCTGCCGCGCCGGCGTGCGGCGGGTCGAGCACCACCGCCGCGAAGGGCGCCAGCTCCCTGGCCGACAGCGGCTGCCTTGCCAGGTCCCGCGCATGCGCGGTCACGCGCCCGGCCAGCCCGGCCCCGTTGGCCGCCGCCCGCAGCGCCGCATGCGCCGCGGCGTCGCCCTCGAACGCATCGACCCGCCCGCGCCCGGCGAGCGCGAAGGTCAGCGTGCCGCAGCCGGCGTAGAGTTCGGCGATCCGCGCGGATTTCGGCAGCTTCTCCGGCAGCCCGGCCAGCACCGCGCCGACGATCGCCGCCTCGCCCTCGCGCGACGCCTGGAGGAACCCGCCCGCCGGCGGCGCGACCGTCACGCCGGAGAAGGCGATCGCCGGCGGACGGAGCAGGCAGGCCGTCTCCGGCGCCCGCTTGCCCTCGGCCACGGTGATGCGCGGCAGGCCGTGGGCATCCGCGAAGGCGGCGAGGCGGGTGCGGTCGGTGGCGTTCACCGCGCCATCCAGCCGCAGCAGCAGGTCCGGGCCGGCATCGAGCAGGTTCAGCACCGCCGAGCCTTCGCGCCGGAGCCCGGCCAGGCCGCGCAGCACGGTGCGCAGGGGTGCGATCAGGGCGAACAGCGCCGGGTGCATCACCGTGCATGCGGCGAGGTCGACCACCTCGGCGCTGCGCGCCGCGTGCAGGCCCACGACCAGCACGGCGCCGTTGCGGCGCACCGCGAGGTCCACGCGCCGGCGGGCACCGGGCGGCGTGCGGTCCAGCGGCCCCAGGGCGGGGTCGGGGAAGCCGGCACGGCGCAGGGCGGCGGCAAGCAGCCCGGCCTTCCACGCCGCGTAGGGCGCATCCGACCAATGCTGCAACGAACATCCGCCGCAGGCGGTGAAATGCGGGCAGGACGGGGCCACGCGGTCCGGGCTCGCGGTGACGATCTCGGCGGCGCCGCGCTGGCCGTCGGTGGCCAGGCGGACGGTTTCACCCGGCAGGGTGTAGGGCAGGTAGAGCGGACCGTCGGCGATTCCGTCGCCCTCGGCACCGACGCGCCGGATGGTCACGCTCGGCGGCGGCATCGCCCTCACCCTCCCACCGCTGCGCGGCGGGCCCCTCCCTCTCCCGCACGCGGGAGAGGGGCCTTTCCTTCAGAACGCGGCAAGTCCGGTCTGCGCCCGGCCCAGGATCAGGGCGTGCACGTCGTGCGTGCCCTCGTAGGTGTTGACCGTCTCGAGATTCATCACGTGGCGGATGACGTGGTACTCGTCCACGATGCCGTTGCCGCCGTGCATGTCGCGGGCGACGCGGGCGATGTCGAGCGCCTTGCCGCAGGAGTTGCGCTTGCACAGCGAGATCATCTCCGGCGCCGCGCGGCCCTCGTCCATCAGCCGGCCGAGCCGCAGCACCGATTGCAGGCCGAGGGTGATCTCGGTCTGCATGTCGGCGAGCTTCTTCTGGATCAGCTGCGTCCCCGCCAGCGGCTTGCCGAACAGCTTGCGCTCCAGCGTGTAGGTGCGGGCGGCGTGCCAGCAGAACTCGGCCGCGCCCAGCGCGCCCCAGGAAATGCCGTAGCGGGCGTTGTTGAGGCAGGAGAACGGGCCGCGCAGGCCCTTCACCTTGGGCAGCATGTTGCCTTCCGGCACGAACACGTCCTGCATCATGATCATGCCGGTGCAGGAGGCGCGCAGGCTGAACTTGCCCTCGATCTTCGGCGCCGAGAGGCCCTTCATGCCCTTTTCCAGCACGAAGCCCCTGATCTCGCCGGCGTCGTCCTTGGCCCAGACGACGAACACGTCGGCGATGGGCGAGTTGCTGATCCAGGTCTTGCTGCCGTTCAGCACGTAGCCGCCATCGACCGACTTCGCGCGGGTACGCATCGAGCCCGGATCGGAGCCGCCATCGGGCTCGGTCAGGCCGAAGCAGCCCACGAACTCCCCGGTCCGGAGCTTCGGCAGATATCTGTCCTTCACCTCGTCCGAGCCGAAGGCGTGGATCGGGTACATCACCAGGCTCGACTGCACCGAGAAGGCGCTGCGATAGCCGCTGTCCACCCGCTCCACCTCGCGGGAGATCAGGCCGTAGGCGACGTAGCCGATATCGGCGCAGCCATGGCTGTCGAGCGTGGCGCCGAGGAAGCCCATGGCGCCGAACTCGTTCATGATCTCGCGATCGAAATGCTCGTTCCGGTTGGCCATCAGCACCCGCGGGAACAGCTTCTCCTGGCAGAACTCGTTCGCGGCGTCGCGGATGGCGCGCTCGTCCTCGGTGAGCTGGTCGTTCAGCAGCAGGGCGTCGTCCCAGGCGAAGGCACCGAGCTTGCCCTTCACCCGCGCGGACTTGGCGACATCGTCCATGGCTCAGGCCTCCATCTCTTCGGCGATCGGCGGGACACTGCGCCGGGGGCGGGCGGCGACCAGCATGAAGGCCGGCACCTCGGCGCCGAAGCCCATCACCGCCGGGCCCAGATCCTCGTCGCGGCGGAACCGCCGGTCACGGTCGCGGTCCCGGCGCGGTTCGTCGCGGCGGGGTTCGTCGCGGCGGGGCTCTTCGCGGCGGGGTTCTTCGCGGCGGCGCTCCGGCCGCGGCTCCGGCGCGGCGGCGACCGGCACCGCCTCGGCCACCGGCTCGGGCGCCTTCCTTGCCGCGGGCCTGCGGCCCTCGCCGCGCGCGGCCTCCGCCTTGGGCTTCGCGTCCTTCGGCTTCTCGCCGCGCTTCGGCGCCGCCCGGCCACGCCCGCGGCGGCGGCCGTCGCCCTCCGCCCACTCCACCACGTCGAGCCCCGGGATGGCGATGCGCGGGATGGGATGCGCGATCAGCTTCTCGATCGCCTCCACCGCCAGCCGGTCCTCGGGCGCGGCGAGGGTGAAGGCCCGGCCCTCGCGCCCGGCACGGCCGGTGCGGCCGATGCGGTGGACATAGTCCTCGGCATGGTGGGGCACGTCGAAATTGAAGACATGCGAGAGGCCGCCGATGTCGATGCCGCGGGCGGCGACGTCGGAACAGCAGAGCAGGCGAAGCTCGCCGGCCTTGAACTTCTCGAGCGTGGCGAAGCGCATCGGCTGGGTCATGTCGCCGTGCAGGGCGCCGACGCTGAACTGGTGCTTGCGCAACGACTTGAACAGGATGTCCACCTCGGACTTCCGGTTGCAGAAGATCAGCGCGTTCTGCACTTCCTCGCTGCGGATCAGGCGGCGCAGCGCCTCGCGCTTGTCGTGCTCGGCCACCAGGGTCAGGCACTCGGTGATGGTGGTCGCGACCGAGGCCGGCTTGGAGACGGTGATCTCCTTGGGGCTGTCGAGGAAGGCGTCGGCCAGGCGGCGGATCTCGGGGGCCATGGTGGCGCTGAAGAACAGCGTCTGCCGGGTGCGCGGCAGCAGCGAGACGATCTTCTCGACGTCGGGGATGAATCCCATGTCGAGCATGCGGTCGGCCTCGTCGATGACCAGCACCTTGCAGTCGGACAGCAGGATGCTGCCGCGCTCGAACATGTCCATCAGCCGGCCGGGCGTGGCGATCAGCACGTCCACGCCGCGCATCAGCACGTCCTTCTGGTCGGCCATGCTCTCGCCGCCGATGATCAGCGCGTGGGTCAGCTTCAGGTACTTGCCGTATTCGACGAAGTTCTCGGCCACCTGGAGGGCGAGCTCGCGCGTCGGCTCCAGGATCAGGCTGCGCGGCATGCGCGCCCGCGCCCGGCTGCCGGACAGGATGTCCAGCATCGGCAGGGTGAAGCCCGCGGTCTTGCCGGTGCCGGTCTGGGCGCAGCCCAGCACGTCGCGGCCGGACAGCACGGCGGGAATGGCGAATTGCTGGATCGGGGTCGGGTTGCGGTAGCCCTTCTCCGCCACCGCCCGCAGGATGGGCTCGGACAGGCCGAGGGCGACGAACCCGTCCTCCTCCGGCGCCGGCTCGTCGGGCGCGGGTTCGGCGCGCGCGGGGTCGTCGGCAGGCGCGGCTGCGGCCGCGGCTTCCGGCGGCATGGCGTCGCCGGGAAGCTCGGCATCGTGCACCGGGGCGGCATCGCCACTGCCGGGGGGCGGGTCAGTCAACGGGATGGTGTCGTTCAAACTTGCAATGCCTTCAACGCGGCTCGGCCGGATACGGGGCGTGTGATGCCAGAATGCGATCGCATGCTCACCGCGGCGTGCGCGCCGGTCCTGGCGTTCTGCAGCACGCATGGCTGCGGGGTATCTTGAAACGGCCGTGGAAAGTCAAGCTTGGCAGGGCCAACCGCGCCGGATCGTGCGAATTTGCCTGTGCGGGACGCCGCCTCGGAGTGCACCCGGCCCGGCTGGTGCGGGCTGTCGAGGCTGAAGGTGGGGATGGTCACGTCGAAGGGCGCGCCGGTGGCCTGGTCGATCATGTGGTACTGGCCGCCCATGAAGCCGCTCGGCGTGTCGAGCGGGGTGCCGGAGGTGTATTCGAAGGCTCGCCGGGGGCGAGCACCGGGGTCTGGCCGATCACCCCGTCGCCATGCACGCGCTTGGTGCGGCCGGCGGCATCGGTGATGAGCCAGGTGCGCCTGAGCAGCTGGACGGTGACGCCGCCCTGGTTTTCGATGCGCACGCGATAGGCCCAGACGAAGCGGTGCTCCTCCGGCTTCGACTGGTCGGTGAGGAAGAAGGAGCGGACGCTGACGCGCACGCCCTGGGTGGTTTCGCTGTAGTCCGTGGCCATGCGGCCGTTTCTAGAGCATGACAGCGTCAAGTTGAAGCTGTCATGCTCCGGGAAGCCACCGTCCAAGCGCGCGCTATTCCGCCGCCTGCCGCCTGTCCAGCGCGGCGAGCGCCTGGGCGAGGTCGTCCTCGATGTCGCGCGGGTCCTCGAGCCCGACCGACAGGCGGATGACGCCATCGGTGATGCCGAGCTTCGCGCGCTCCTCGGCGCCGATGCGCATGTGGGTGGTGGTGGTGATGGGTGGCGAGCGACTTGGAGTCGCCCAGATTGTTCGACACCTTGATGAGGCGGAAGGCGTTCATGACGCGGAAGGCGGCGTCCTTGCCGCCGGCGACCTCGAAGGTGACCAAGGTGCCGCCCGCCGTCATCTGCCGCATGGCGAGCGCGCGCTGCGGGTGGTCGGCGCGGGTGGGGTACCAGACGCGGGCGATGCCGGGGCGGGTGGCGAGGAAGTCGGCCACCTGGGCGGCGCTGCGGCAGCCGGCGTCGACGCGCAGGGCCAGCGTCTCCAGCCCCTTGAGCAGCAGCCAGGCGTTGAAGGGCGAGATCGAGGGGCCGGTGTTGCGGATGAAGGGCTGGAGCACGTCCTCGACCCATTTCTGCCGCCCGAGCACGGCGCCGCCGAGCACCCTGCCCTGCCCGTCGATATGCTTGGTGCAGGAATAGACGACGACGTCGGCGCCGAGCTGGAGCGGCTTCTGGTGCAGGGGGGTGGCGAAGACGTTGTCCACCACCACCAGCGCGCCGGCGGCATGGGCAAGATCGGCCACGGCCTTGAGGTCGACGATCTCCAGCATCGGGTTGGAGGGCGTCTCCAGCAGGACCAGCGTGGCCGGGGTGGCGAGCGCCGCGCGCCACTGGGCGAGGTCGCCGCCGTCGACGAATTCGGTGACGACGCCGTAGCGCGGCAGCAGGGTGGAGACGATCCAGTGGCAGGAGCCGAACAGCGCGGGAGGCGACGACGCGGTCGCCGGCCTTGAGGTGACTCAGCAGCGCGGCATGGACGGCGGCCATGCCGGTGGCGGTGGCGCGGCAGGCTTCCGCGCCCTCGATCAGGCAGAGGCGCTGTTCCAGCATGGCGACCGTCGGGTTGCCGAAGCGGGAATACTGGAAGTGCTTGATCTCGTTCTTGAAGGTGGCCTCGGCCTGCTCGGCGTCGTCGTAGACGAAGCCGGAGGTGAGGAACAGCGCCTCGGCGGTCTCGCCGAAATGGCTGCGTTCGAGGCCGCCCTGCACGAGCAGGGTGGCGGGACGCCAGGTGGGGGAGTCGGTCATGGTGCGTGGCCCTTACGCCGGTTGGGCCGACCTGGCAGCGCGGTGCCGTGATATGCGCGTCGCCGCTGACCTCTTTAGCGCGCTTGTTTCACCTCGCCGCAATCCGGTCGGACAAATCACGAGGGCCCTTGCAAGGCGGGGGCACGCTAGGCGCCCCGCCCTGCGGCGTCAACGGCGCTATGGGGCGGGCGTGCGGTAGAGCACCCGGCCGCCGACCTTGATCTCCACGTCCACCAGGTAGCTTCATCCCGGCGGGGTTGACCGCGATGCCGAGGCCCGGCGCGCGTCGGGCGCGGCCACCATGCCGTCGGCGTCGCGCGCGCGATCGGGGTGGCGACGAAATCGACCGAGAGCGGCTTGGGCTGGAACGGGAACTCCGCAGTCCGGGTGCGCCGGCAGGCCGGCGAAGGCCTGCATCGAGGCGCTGAGCGCGAGATGCGAGGTGAAGGTGTGGTTCACGAAGGTCACGCCCTTGGCCACCGCATAGTCGGCGACCCGCTTCGACGGGCCGATGCCGCCGATGCGGCCGGTGTCGATCTGGATGAAGCCGACGCCGCCATAGTCGATCAGGTGCCGGGCCATGGAGAAATTGTGCGCGCCCTCGCCGCCGGCCAGCCGCACGACCGTGCTGCGCCGGGCCAGCGCGCCGTAGGCGTCGAGCGCGGCGGCGTGGAACGGCTCTTCCAGCCAGGTGGCGCGGGCGGCTTCCAGGCCCGGCAGCCGGGCCGCCGCGGCCTCGACGTCCTCGCCCCAGATCTGGCCGGTATCGACCAGCAGCAGCGCGTCCTTGCCGATGCCTTCGCGCGCCGCGGCGAAATGGTCGGCGTCGAGCTTCGCCGTGCCGCGGCCGATCGGGCCCCAGCCGAACTTGGCCGCGCCGTAGCCGGCGGCGTGCGCCGCCCTGCCCTGGCGCAGCGTGGCCTCCGGCGTGTCGCCGAACAGCATCGAGGCGTAGGGCAGCTTGCGGTGCGAGGCGGCATGGCCGAGCAGGCGCCAGACCGGCTGGCCGCGCGCCTGGCCGAGCAGGTCCCACAGCGCCATCTCCACGCCCGACCAGGTATGCGCGGCCTGGAGCAGGTCCTGCGATTCGTAGGCCACCACGGCCGCCATGCGGGCGATGTCGGCCGGGCTGTCGAGCGTCTGGCCCAGCACCGCGTCGCCGACCGGGTGGCAGACGCCGTGCGACTTGGGGGTGACGAAGGCGGCGATGGAGGGCAGCGGCGACGCCTCGCACTCGCCCCAGCCGACATGGCCGCCGGCGGCGATGCGCACCAGCAGCGCGTCCTGGCTGCCGTCGGCCTCGTCGGTGATCTCCGGCATCGCCAGGTAGAAGAGGTCGACCTGCTCGATCCTCACGAAGCCGCCCTCCGCGCGTAGATCACGGGCGCGGGCGTGAAGGTCACCCCCTCGTCCAGCGGATACATCGGCCGGGCGCAGATCGTGTGCCCCAGCGTCGGCAGGTTGGCGGAGGTGGCGCCGGGGATGTCGATGTTGAAGTTCTTTTCCACCCACTGGTCGAACATGTGGTACTCGGTGTGCGGCGACTTGACCACGATCAGGTCATACTTGGTCGGATCGATGCCGGCGGCGAAATACATCGCGCGGTCGAACAGGCTCACCGACACGCTCATCACCACCACCGTCGCGGTGCCGATCACCAGCACCGCCGAGGGGCCGGCATGCAGCGCGGCACCCATCGTTTCCAGCCGGCCGACGCCGTCGAACAGCAGCTTCACCTTCGCCTTCACCCTGATCGGCGGGAAGCGCTTCGGGTCGTGCGCGCCGCCGAGCGTGGTCTCGATCTCCGCGCCGACGCCGGCGGCGTGGGCGGCGCGCGCGGCGTGCGGATCGACGATCTGCATCAGCATCCGCTTGTCGTAGCCGGCTTCCATCAGCCCCTTCAGGATCAGGTTGGAATCGCCCGACGCGCCCGACGAGGTCGCGTCCGCCGCGTCGGTGAACAGCACCGGCCCGGCCATGGTGCGCGCCTGGGCGATGGCCCGGTCGAGGCCGATGAACTTGCCCTGCATGCGGTGGCGCTGGGGCCAGAACTCCTCCGACAGGCGCACCGCCTCGGCCCTGGCCGTCGCCTCGTCGTTCTCCGTCATCACGATCACCTGGCTGCACAGCTCGGGGACGTCGGTGAACGGGTTGCCGATCATGATGCCGGCCGACATCGCGGTGCCGTCGCGCTCGATGCGCTGGCACTCGCGGATCATGTCGCCGTAGCAGCCGGACTTGGTGATCAGCTCGTCGCCGCGGACCAGCGCCGGCATGACCACGCGGGCGATGGTGGTGCGCACCGGCTTGTCCATCAGGCGCAGCAGCAGCCGCGCCGCGCGCTCCCCGGTGGTGCCGAAATCGACATGCGGGTAGGTGTGGTAGATCGACAGGCCGTCGATGTTGCGCAGCATCCGGTCGGTGAGGATGCCGTGCAGGTCGAGCGAGATGACGATCGGGACATCGGGCCCGGCGAGCCTGCGCACCTCCTGCAGGATCCAGCCCTCCGGGTCGAGCTCGCCATCGGCGGCCATGGCGCCGTGCAGCGAGACGTAGATGCCGTCGATGTCGGTCATTGCGGCGGCGACCGCGGCGATCAGCTCGCCCGACAGCTTCTGCCACCCCGCCGCCGAGAGCAGGCCGGCGCTGCCCGAGCGTGCGCCGTAGGTGGGCACCAGCTCCGCGCCGGCGGTGCGGAAGACGGCGAGCGCGCCGCCCATGCCGCTGTTCAGGCCGGCCTGGAGGAACAGCTCCGGCCCGCGCTGGATGGCGAATGCCTCGTAGCCCGACGGCATCGGATTGAACGAGGAAATCTCCTGCATGCATTCGACCAGCATGATCCGCGCCATCGGTTTCCTCCGTTCGCCGTTGCTGGCTAGGATTGCCCGACCGGGAGGAAATGCCAATGCCGCCAGCGACCGTCTTGCCGCCGATCCGCATCACGAAGGTCGAGGTCGCGCCGCTGGTCGGCGAAACCCCGAAGGGCGGCTGGTCGACCGAGATCAGGCCCGAGGATTCGATCCACGCGCTGCTCGCGGTCCATACCGATGCCGGGCTGATCGGCCATGGCAGCGTGTTCACCAATGGCGGGCTGGTGCAGGCCGGCGTCGCCGTGCTGGAGCCGCTGTGGCGCGGCGAGAATGCGCTGGAGCCGGAGCGGGTGACCGAGAAGATGCACCAGAACACGTTCTGGATGGGGCGCGGCGGCACGCTGACCCACGTCATCGGCGGCATCGACATCGCGCTGTGGGACATACTGGGCCAGGCCACCGGCATGCCGATCGGCCGGCTGCTGGGCGGCATGTACCGCCGCAAGGTGCAGCCCTATTGCTCGCTGCTGATGGAGGAACCCGGGCCGATGCGCGACCTCGTCGCGAGCTTCCGCGCCAGGGGCTTCACCGCCTTCAAGATCGGCTGGGGGCCGTTCGGCCGGCGCGACGACACCAGGCTCGACGAGGCCATCATCCGCGCCGCCCGCGAGGGGGCCGGGGAGGGCAACAAGCTGTTCGTCGATCCCGGCGCGTCGGATTCCTACTGGCCGCAGGGGCTGAAATGGGCGATCCGCACCGCCGAGATGCTGAAGGACTACGATATCGGCTGGTTCGAGGAAGCCCTGCGCCCCGACGCGCTGGAGGATTTCTGCCACCTCCGCCGGGTGAGCCCGGTGCCGATCGCCGGCGGCGAGGTGCTGACCCGCCGGCAGGCCTTCCTGCCCTTCCTGCGCGACGGCGCCTTCGACATCATCCAGCCCGACGTGACCAAGGTCGGCGGCATCAGCGAGCAGCGCCGCATCGCCTGGATGGCCGACGATTACGGGGTGAAATATGTCGGCCATGGCTGGAACACGGCGGTGGGCCTGGCTGCCGACCTGCAGATGGCGGCGGCCTTCAACACCGACCTGGTCGAGTATATCGGCGGCAGCCCGTATCTCGACGGCATTGTCGCCCAGCCGTTCAGGCTGGACGACAAGGGCTGGCTGGAAATCCCCGAGCTTCCGGGCCTCGGCCTCGCGCTCGACCGCGACCGGCTCGCCGCCTACACGCCGAACGTGAAGGGGCTGTTCACCGCCTGAGCGCCGCCTGCACCACCGAGTCCAGGGCCGACAGGAAGTTCGAGCGGTCGGCCCTGCTCAGCGGCGCCGGCCCGCCGGTGGCCACCCCGATCTCCCGCAGATGCCGGCCGATCTCGCGCCCGGCCAGCGCCGCGCCGATATTGTCCGGCGTCCAGCGCCGCCCGGCATGCGACAGCGCCTGCCCCCCCCGCTCCAGGCAGCGCGCCGCCAGCGGAATGTCCGCCGTCACGCACACATCCGGCGCGGTGATCCGCTCGGCGATCCAGTCATCGGCCTTGTCCGCCCCCTCGCTGACCACGACCATCCGCACGTTCGGCAGGCCCGGCGGGCGGATCGGCCGGGACCCGTTGCTGACCACATGCACGACCAGCTTGAGCCGCGTGGCCACCTTGAACACCTCCTCCCGCACCGGGCAGGCATCGGCATCGATGTAGATTTCCGTCATTGCGGCTGTCTCTGCCGCTTCAGCAGCGAAAGCAAGAAGGATTCACCACGGAGGCAGTGAGACAGTGTGAAGAGAAGTCCTGCTTCTCACTGTCTCACTGCCTCCGTGGTGAATCCTTCTTTCTTTCTTCCTTCAGAACCGCACCGACCCGGTCAGCGAGCCGAAATTGAACAGCCCCCCGCGCTGCCCCCGGAACCGCTGCGTCTGCCAGGTCTGCGTGTAGCTGATCCGCACCCCGTGCCAGATCACGCCGAATCCCGCCTCGATCTCGCCGACCAGCGGCAGCTTCTCGACGTTGCGGGAGGACGAGAAGATGTTGCCGTCGAGGAAGGCATCGCGCGCCACCGCCTGCCCGTTGGCACCGGCGAACACATACCAGACGAAATCCCGCGTCGGCGCATAGGCATCGCCGCCCGACATGCCGGGCCAGATGCGGCTCACGCCGAAATCGCTGTCCAGCCCCTGGCCGATGCGGAACACCACGCCGGCCTGCGCATAGTCGCGGATCGTGCCCACGCCCACCGTCGCCGCGGGCAGCATGTCGGTCTCGAGCCCGCCGAACTTCACCAGCCCGAAGCGCCAGACCCGCCCTGCCGTCAGGTTCAGCGCCGGCTCGTTCGGCAACTGGTCGCCCCAGCCCTTGTTGATCCGGTCGCGGATCAGCTCGTGGAACCCGTTCTGGATCTGCCGCCCCATCGCCAGCGGCCCGATCACGCCGGCCGTCACCATCACTGTCGAGCGGCTGCGGTCGGTGTCCTGGATCAGCCCGAAATTGGCCGCCAGCATCGCCGCCACGGGGTGGTCGCGCGGGTTGGGGTTCACCCGGAAGATGTTCAGCGGCGTGTAGATCTGGTGGATCACGTCGATGCTGACGCGTGTCCGCCCATCGCCCCAGATGCGCCCGGCCAGCCCGCGCGCGAACTCCGGCGTCGCCGCCGCGCCCGAGGTCCAGCCGATCCGCAGGCCGCTGGTGTAATAGCGGTCCGACCCGCCAGGCGTGGTGGAGACGGAATCGTTCTCCCCCTGCCCGGTCCAGATCGCGCCGGACGACGGCGCGGGCTCCGCCGCAACGGAACCCGCACCAACTGCCAAGGCTGCGGCAAGCAGCCAGCCGCAAGCCCGCATCAGCCCGCCAGCGCCTGGTCGATCAGGCTGATCGCCCGCGCCCGGTCGCCGGCACCCAGCGCCATCCGCGCGTCGCGGATCAGCCCGGCCAGCCGGCCCTGCGCGGGTATGCCGGCCTGGCTCGGCGCCACCGACCGGTCGAGCGTGCGCGTCTCGGCCATTTCCAGCGATTCCTGGGCGAGGCCGGTCTTGCCGGCGGCGAGCGCGTCGCGCGCCGCCTTCAGATAGGCGTGCGGGCCGCCATTGTCGCCCACATCCGGGCTCGGCAGCGTCGGCGCGATGGTGGAGCGGGTGTCGCCCGGCGTGATGTTGCTGGCGTTGTTCGACAGCGGGTACGACGTGCCCACCCCCGGCACGTGGCCGGGCCGCGCGCCCGTCGCCGGGTCGGTGCCGGGTGCGGCGGTCTGCGCCGCGGCGCCGACGGTCAGCGCCACCAGCGCGGCGGCCGCGATGGGGGCAAGCTTGCTCAGGCGAATCATGGCTTGGTTCCTTTCCCGAACGAGGTCTGCGGTCACAGGCGTCCCGTGACCAGCAGCACGATCAAGATGATCAGCACCACGCCGAGCCCGCCGCTGGGGAAATACCCCCACCCGGCGCTGTACGGCCAGGTCGGCAGCGCGCCGATCACCAGCAGGATGACGATGATGAGAAGAAGGTTGGACATGGCGGGAAATCCGATCCTGGTCGCGTGCCGGCATTTCCGGCCGCCGTGCACGCCGTGCAGCCAAACGCGCCGGCCGGCGCGGAAGTTCCCGCCCGGGCGCTCAGCGCCAGATCGGGCGGCCGAGATTGAGGTCGCGCGGGTTGGTCGCAGCCCCGCCGACCGCGCCCACCGCGCCGCCGATCACGGCCCCGGCGCCCGGCCCGATGCCGACCACGCTGCCCAGCACCGCGCCGCCGCCGGCGCCGATCAGCCCGCCGGAGATGGCCCGGTCGCCGGGGTTGGGGCCGCAGGCGGCCAGGCCGCGGCCGCGGCCGGAGAGGAGGAGCAGGGTCGCGAGTTTGCGTTGCATGGATGTGGCCTTTGGGTTGGGGCATGGCCGGCGCGCGCCACCGTCCGGAGACGGGGCACGGCGCGGCGCAGCGTTCTGGCGATGAGCGGAACGGACCTTGCGGGGCGGCTGGTTCGCCGGCCGGCGCAAAGCCCGTGACTGTCTATATTGCGATCAGAACACGAAATACCAGTGGCGTGCCGGAAAATAACCCGAACATTCCACTCTCAATCCAGTCTGGCGGGCGGCGCGTCGGTCGCCGCCGCGAACCCGCGCGGCGTGCCCGGCCCGAACGTCGTGCCGATCGCCAAGCCCACCCGATCGGCACCGCCGGGCTGGTCACCAGGTGGCCCGGCACCTCGATGTCCGCCGGCCGGCCGTGGTGGATGTGCAGCATCAACCGCATGGGCGCCGGCTGGGGCCATTCGTGGACCAGCATGAGGGGGTCCGTTCCCGGCGTGAGCCCCCCTGTGCACCCGGTCCGCCCGGGCCGGGCACAAACCTGCCCCTACCCAACCCCGCCCCGATCATGCTCACATCGGCGCCCGTCCATTCCACAGCAGGACCCAGCGCCGTGTCGCACAGCAACGTCTCCATCGACGGCGAACGCCTCCTCGCCGACCTCAACCGCCTGCGCGAGTTCGGCACCTTCCTGCTCGGTGTCCATCGGCCCACCTACTCCGACGACGACATGGAAAGCCGCAAATGGCTCGCCGAACGCATGCGCGAGGCCGGGCTGGAGACCACCATCGACGGCATCGGCAACGTGTTCGGCACAAGCGAGGGCAGCGGGCCGCGCGTGCTGATCGGCAGCCATACCGACACCCAGCCGGAGGCCGGCTGGCTCGACGGGGCGCTCGGCGTCATCTACGGGCTGGAGATCGCCCGCGTCCTCGGCCGCGGCGTGGACGTCGTCTCCTGGGCCGACGAGGAGGGGCATTTCGCCTCGATGCCCGGCAGCCGCTCCTATATCGAGGACTTCTCCGAGACCGACATCGACAATGCGAGCAACCGCTACACCGGCCAGTCGATGCGCGAGGCGCTGCGCGCGGCCGGGCTGGAGGCACGGATGCGCGCGCGGCACGTGCCGGAGCAGTATGTGGGCTACCTGGAGGCGCATATCGAGCAGGGCGACGAGCTCGACAGCTCGGGCGAGAAGATCGGCATCGTCACCTCGATCGTCGGCATCTGGCAGTACCGCATCAACATCGAGGGCGTGCAGAACCATGCCGGCACGACGCGGATGGCGATCCGCAAGGATGCCGGCGCGGCGGCGGTGAAGCTGCTTTCGGCGATCGAGGCGAAGTTCCCCGCCATCTGCGGCCCGCGCACGGTGTGGACCGCCGGGCGCATCTCGGTCTCGCCAGGCGCGGCCTCGATCATTCCCGGCAGCGCCGAGGTGATGTTCCAGTTCCGTGACGCCGACCCCGAGATGCTGCAGACGCTGGAGGCGGCGCTGGAGGGGCTGGTGGCGGAGGCCAACGGCAATCCCTGCTCGGTGGCGCTGACCAGCGTCTCGCGCTCGACGCCGAAGGTGATGCACGGGGCCTTCCAGGACGCGCTGGAGCGCGCCGCCCTCCGCCACGCGCCGGGCCTGTTCCGCCGCATGCCGAGCGGGGCCGGGCATGATGCCCAGCAGCTCGCCCGCGTCATGCCGGCGGCGATGGTGTTCGTCCCCTCGATCGGCGGCATCAGCCATCACTGGACGGAGAACACCGACGACGCCGACATCGTGCTGGGCTGCCAGGTGATGGCGACGGCGGTGGCGGAGATCCTGGCCGCCGCCGGGGGCAAGTAGCCCGCGGCGCCGGGGCGCGCCGTATGGACCATGGCCGCGCCGGCATGGAAGAGTGCCGGTTCCATCTCCGCAGAGGCTTCCATGCAGCGCGCCCGTATCCGCGACCTCGGCATCCGCACCGGCCGGCTGCCCCCCGGGCCGTTCAACGCCATCACCGACGTGGCCGGCGTGAAGGTGGGGCAGGCCTCGCTGGTGCGCGACACGCCCAGCATCGTGCGCACCGGCGTCACCGCCATCTGGCCCTCGGGCGGCGACATCTGGACCGACTGGGTGTTCGCCGGCGCCCACAGCTTCAACGGCAACGGCGAGATGACGGGCCTGGCCTGGATCGCCGAGCAGGGCATGATCTCGGCGCCGATCTGCATCACCAACACCTACTCGGTGGGGCTGGTGCGCGATGCGATCTGCGCGCTGGCCGTGCGCGACAACGCCCCGATGCCGTGGCATCTGCCGGTCTCCGCCGAGACCTATGACGGCTGGCTGTCCGACAGCGAGAGCTTCCCGATCACCACCGAACTCGCCGTCGCCGCCATGGACGCCGCGACCTCGGGCCCGGTGCAGGAAGGCAATACCGGCGGCGGCACCGGCATGAACTGCCACGAATTCAAGGGCGGCACCGGCACCGCGTCGCGCGTGGTGACCGTCGAGGGCGAGACCTACACGGTGGGCGCGCTGGTGCAGGCCAATTACGGCGAACGCGCCCTGCTGCGCGTGGACGGCGTGCCGGTGGGGCGCGAGATCGGCACCGACATCGTGCCCTCGGTGCGCGACACGCCGGCCGAGGCCGGCTCGATCATCGTGGTGCTGGCCACCGACGCGCCGCTGCTGCCGATCCAGTGCCAGCGGCTCGCCCGGCGCGCCACCACCGGCCTCGCCTGGGTCGGCGGCATCGGCGGCAACGGCAGCGGCGACATCTTCCTCGCCTTCTCCACCGCCAACCGGGTGAAGGCGGGCGCCGCCATCCACCCGGTGCGGATGATCGCACCGCCCTCGATGACGCGGCTGTTCGAGGCGGCGGCCGAAAGCACCGAGGAGGCGATCCTGAACGCCATGACCATGGCCGAGACGATGCACGGCCAGAAGGGCCGGGTGTCCCACGCGATCCCGCTCGACCGGCTGCAGGACGCGATGCGCAAATACGGCCGGCTGGGCTGAGGGGAACCATCATGGGACAGCTTGCAGGCAAGATCGCGATCATCACCGGGGCGACCAGCGGCATCGGCGCGCGGGCGGCCGAGCTGTTCGTGGCGGAAGGCGCCACCGTGGTGCTGGCCGGCCGCCGGGCGGAGCTGGGCGAGGCGCTGGCCGCGCGGCTGGGGCAGCAGGCGAGCTTCGTGCGGGCCGACATGGCCGCGGAAGCCGACATCGTGCGGCTGGTGGAGGGCACGGCGTCCCGCTTCGGGCGGATCGACGTGCTGTTCAACAATGCCGGCCACGGGCTGCCGCCGTTCCGCATCGCGGAGGCCGACATGGCCGAGTTCGACCGCATGGTCTCGGTGCATGTGCGCGCCGTGGTGCTGGGCATGAAATGCGTGGCCCCGGTGATGCAGCGCCAGCGGGCCGGCAGCATCATCACCACCGCCTCGGTGGCCGGATACCGCGCCGGCGGGTCATCGCATTTCTACGCGCTGGCCAAGGCCGCCGTGCTGCACCTGACCCGCAGCGTGGCGGCCGAGCTGGGCGAGGACGGGATCCGGGTGAACTCGATCTCGCCCGGCGCGATCGTCACCGGCATATTCGGCAAGGGCATCGGGATCGATCCCGACCGGGCGGACGCGGCGACGGCGGCGATCACCGAGCGGTTCGCCAAGGCGCAGCCGATACCTCGCGCCGGCATGCCGGACGACATCGCGCGGGCGGCAGTATACCTCGCCTCCGACGCGTCGAGCTTCGTCAACGGCCACGACATCGTGGTGGACGGCGGGATGATCGCGGGCACCCGCTTCTCCCAAGGCACCGCCGGACGCAAGGAAATGACCGAAGCCGTCGCCCGCGACGCACGGGGCGACGTAGGCGCCGGTTCATCGGGAACGGGCGGGCCTCGACACGAAGACCGGTGGACAAAGAGGCGGCCAGACGGCCAGCAGGGGCGCTGCCCCTGCACCCGTTTCAGGAGGCGCTCGCCTCCTGGGGTTGTTCGAGGGCAAGCCCCATGGCGCCCGGGCAGATATCCCTGACGAACCGGTTGATCAGCCCAGGGCGGCCATTCGCGCGCGCAGCCTCGGGGCGGCGAAGTCGAGGAAGGCGCGGAGTTTGGCCGGCACCAGTCGTCCGCCCGCGTGGACGAGGCTGAGGGGCAGCGGGTCGGTCTCGTGCGCCCGCAGCACCAGTTCGAGGTGTCCTTGCGCGACTGCCTCGGCCACCTGGTAGCTGCGCACGCGGGCCAGCCCGCCGCCGGCCAGGGCCGCGTCCACGGCCGCCTCCGAGGTGGTCAGCCGCAGCCGCGAGCGCAGGGGCACCGGCACCACCGCCTTGTCGATCCTGAGCGGCCATTCCTTGGCCGCCGTGTCGGCGATGGTGATGCAGTCATGGGTCAGCAGGTCCTCCGGCCGTGTCGGGCGGCCCATCCGGGCCAGGTAGTCCGGACTGGCGCAGATCACCTGGCCGATGGCGCCGAGCCGGGTCGCGACCATCAGGCTGTCCGGCAGGGTGCCGATGCGCACGGCGACGTCGATGTGCTCGTCGATGAAGTCCACCATCCGGTCGGCGAGCACGAGCCCCACCTCCACATCCGGGTAGGCGCGCAGGAACTCCAGCAGCACCGGCACGACGTGCAGCCGGCCGAACAGGATGGGGGCGGTCACGGTCAGGCTGCCGCGCGGGGCGGTGTATTCGCCGGCGGCGGTGCGCTCGGCCTCGCCCAGCGTGTCGAGCACCTGCCGCGCCGCGGCCGCGAAGCCCTGCCCGCTTTCGGTGAGGGTGATCCGCCGGGTGGAGCGGTTGACCAGCCGCACCTTCAGATGCGCCTCCAGCTCGCTCACGCGCCACGGCTGGGGCTGGCGATCAGCACGCCGAAGGCGGCAGGAGGCGGCAGAAGGGCTTCCGCCCGCCTCGGTGACGGCGACGACGAAGGAGAGCGACTCGAAGCCGGTCCATCGAAGTTCCGGAATCTGGAAGATGCACTTCCAAGAATGCCGGATACCCCAGAGATATGGAAAGGACGATATCGGCGGCGTCGGCCGCAACGGCCAAACCCAACCGGAGATCCTGCCATGTCCCGCCTGCTCCATCCGCCGTCGACTGGCCGCCCGAGGCCGCCCGCCCGGCGCTGAACGAAACCCGCAGGAAGCTCGGCACGGTGCCGAACCTGTTCCGCGTGATCGCCAACAGCCCGGCCGCGCTCGCCGGCTATCTGGGCCTGAGCGGCGCGCTGGCCGGCGGCGTGCTGGATGCCGCCACCCGCGAGCGGATCGCGCTGGCCGTGGCCGAGTTCAATGGCTGCGGCTACTGCCTGTCGGCGCACACCTACCTGGCACGCAACGTGGCGAAGCTGGATGCGGCCGAGGTCGCCGCCAACCGTGACGGCACGTCCGGCGATCCGCGCACCGGCGGCCGCCGCCTGCCACCCAGGTGGTGGAACATCGCGGCCATGTCGACGACGTGGCGATCGCCGCCGTGCGCGCCGCCGGCTTCTCGGATGCGGAGATCGTCGAGATCGTGCTCCACGTGGCGCTGAACACGCTGACCAACTACGTCAACGAGGTCGCCGGCACCGAGATCGACTTCCCCGCCGTCGCGCCCGCGCGCCGCGCGGCCTCCGCGCGGGGGCGCTGGCCATGAAGTCCGCCATCGCCGCGCTGCTGCTGGGGGTCGCCGCCTGGGCGGCCCCCGCCAGCGACGCCGCCGCCCAGCCGGTGGCCTACCGGACCGCCCAGGTCGAGGGCCTGGACATCTTCTATCGCGAGGCCGGGCGCTGATGATGCCCCCGCGCTGCTGCTGCTGCACGGCTTCCCTCCTCCTCGCACATGTTCCGCGACCTGATCCCGGCGCTGGCCGGGAAATACCACGTGGTGGCGCCGGACTATCCAGGCTTCGGCCAGTCCTCCGCTCCGCCGGTCGGGGAATTCGCCTACGACTTCGCCCATCTCGCCCGGGTGATGGACGGGTTCACCCGCGCCGCCGGCCTGTCGAGCTACGTGATCTACATGCAGGACTATGGCGGGCCGGTCGGCTTCCGGCTCGCCTTGCTGCACCCCGAGCGGGTGCGGGGGCTGGTGGTGCAGAACGCGGTCGCCAACGTGGAGGGGTGGAACAAGGACGTCGTTGCCCGCTTCGCCCCGTACTGGGCGGCCCGCACGCCGGAGAGCGAGGCGAAGCTGAGCGACTTCCTCGCCGCCGGGACCACGCGCTTCCAGTACCAGCACGGTGCCACCCGCCCCGAGCGGGTGAGCCCCGATGCCTGGGTGCATGACCAGGCGGGGCTGGACCGGCCGGGCAACGCGGCGATCCAGATGCAGCTGCTGTACCGCTACCAGGACAACGTGGCGCAGTACCCGGCCTGGCAGGACTGGCTGCGGCGGGCGCGCAAGCCGCTGGTGGTGTGGGGCGATAACGACCCGTTCTTCACCCCGGCCGGCGCGACCTGTTGAAGGCGCTGGTGCCGAGGCGAGCGCACCCTATCCGGCCGGACATTGCGCAGACCCACGCCCCCGAGATCGCGCGGGACATGCTGGACTTTCTCGCCCGGCTGCCGGCATCCTGATCATGAGCATCGTCATGCAGACCAGTGACGTCGCCTTCTCGCCGGCGGTGAAGTCGGTCCAGGAACGCAAGGGCCTGCGCGGCATGTTCGCCGCGCGGGACCGGCCGGACCGGATCACGCCAGAGCTGGCGGGACTTCATCGGGGGAGGCCGCGCAGTGCTGGACCACCGCATCGCCTGGGCGGACTTCCCGGCCACGGCCATCCCGCAACTGGGCTGTCGACGCGCCCATCGCCTGATGGACTACACCCACCGCCGGCGCATCGCGGGGGCCGTGTGGTGGTGGAGGCCCGGCGCTGCGCGTGCGCTCCACCCGGAGGGACCGCGCACCGCATCGCCGTGGCTGCGTGGGACTTCAAGGGCAACCGGCAACGCGGCGCCGATCACGCTGGGCAGGACCGGCGGATCGCGGAACTGGAGACGAGGTGCGGCGGCTGCCCGCGCCGGCCCATCTGCTCCTGATGGACTACCGTGTCCTGTTCACCCCTACGTCCGCATGAAGGATGGCGGCGCGGGACGCCTGCTTGTTTTCAGTGGGCACGGCGCGGGTGGCGAACTTGGAGGACGATCCGGCGCTGGTCGCCCGGCTGCACGCCGAGGTTTTGTCTACCGGGCGATGGCTCTGAGCAGGCGATCGAGTCTCACCGTGGCGTGACGGTCGAAGGGACGATCGACCTTGCGATGGGCTCGGCTGGGAATGACGACCGTGCCCGGCGGCGAGGACATGACCCCGCAGCTTCGACGCGGCGATCCGTATTGGCCTGGTCCGCCGCGCTGGAACCTCACCGCCAGTCGGGACCGGCGGATCGCGGCGCTGGACCGCGGAGGATCGCGTTGGCGCGCCAGCGCTGCGTGGGCGCGCACGATGGTGCTGATGGCAATGGTATCAGGCGTCTGCGGCGGATGCTTCGGACCTTCTACCTCTCAGCCCGACGGTCGTTCTTCGACGGCGATTTCGCTCCGGCCGGTGGTATCGGAGCGATACAGCACCGGGCGCGCCGTCACCCCGACGAGTGGCTTCGATCGGTCCCATTGATCATCGCGAAGGGCATAGCGGCGCATCCATCAGTAGTGGCTGACGCCCGAAGCTTTCGTCCGCGCCCAGGATCCCCTATTGAGGACGCGGGCTGCCCTTCACCTTTGCCCATGTATCCCGCAGCCCCATCGTGCGATTGAAGACCAGCTTCGCCGAGGTGCTGTCGGGATCGGGGCAGAAATAGCCGGTGCGCTCGAACTGGACGGTTTCCGCCGTGTTGGCGGCGGCCAGTGCGGGTTCCACGACGCAGCCGGTCAGGATTTCCAGCGAGGCGGGGTTGAGGTCGGCCAGGATGTCGCCGTCGGCACCCGGGTCGGGGCGGGTGAAAAGGTGGTTGTAGAGGCGGATTTCGGCCGGCTTCGCCACCGCGGCCGCGACCCAGTGAATGGTGCCCTGGACCTTGCGGCCGTCCGGGGCGTTGCCGCCGCGGGTGGCCGGGTCGTAGGTGCAGCGGAGTTCCACCACGCGGCCTTCGGCATCCTTCACGAAGTCGCGGCAGGTGATGAAGTAGCCGTAGCGCAGGCGCACCTCGCGGCCCGGGCCGAGGCGGAAGAACTTGCGCGGCGGGTCTTCAAGGAAGTCGTCGGATTCGATCCACAGCTCGCGGGCGAAGGTGACCTCGCGGATGCCCTGGTCGGGGTCGTCGGGGTGGTTCACGGCGGGCAGCGTTTCGGTCTGGCCCTCCGGATAGTTCTCGATCACCACCTTGAGCGGCTTCAGCACCGCCATGCGGCGCGGGGCGGCGCGGTTGAGGTGCTCCCGCACCACGTGCTCGAACATCGCGTAGTCCACCACGCTGTAGGCGCGGGCGACGCCGATGCGCCGCGCGAAGTCGCGGATGGCGGCGGCCGGGATGCCGCGGCGGCGCAGGCCGGCGATGGTGGGCATGCGCGGGTCGTCCCAGCCGGTGACGTGGCCGTCGCGCACCAGCGTGGTCAGCACGCGCTTGGACAGGACGGTGTAGGCCAGGTTGAGGCGGGCGAACTCATACTGGTGCGGGCGGGAGGGGACCGGCAGGTTGTCGATGCACCAGTCATAGAGCGGGCGGTGGTCCTCGAACTCCAGGGTGCAGACGGAGTGGGTGATGCCCTCGATCGCGTCGGACTGGCCGTGGGCGTAGTCGTAGGTGGGGTAGATCTTCCAGGCGTCGCCGGTGCGCGGGTGGGTGGCGTGCAGGATGCGGTAGAGCACCGGGTCGCGCAGGTTCATGTTGCCCGAGGCCATGTCGATCTTCGCGCGCAGCACGCGGGCGCCGTTGGGGAACTCGCCCGATTTCATGCGGCGGAACAGGTCGAGGTTCTCGGCCACGGTGCGGTCGCGGAACGGGGAGTTGCGGCCCGGCTCGGTCAGGGTGCCGCGGGTCTCGCGCATCTCGGTCGGCGTCTGGTCGTCGACATAGGCGAGACCCTTTTCGATCAGCACCTCGGCCCAGCGGTAGAGCTGCTCGAAATAGTCGGAGGCGTGGTAGAGGTGCGCGCCCCAGTCGAAGCCGAGCCAGTGCACGTCGCGCGCGATGGCGTCGATGAACTCCTGCTCTTCCTTCACCGGATTGGTGTCGTCGAAGCGCAGGTGGCAGCGGCCGGCGAATTCCTGGGCCAGGCCGAAATTCAGGCAGATCGACTTGGCGTGGCCGATATGCAGGTAGCCGTTGGGCTCGGGCGGAAAGCGGGTGACGACGGATTGCACGCGGCCGGCATCGAGGTCCGCCTGCACGATGTCGCGGATGAAATCGCGACCTGCCTCGTTCTCCGTCTCGCCTGAAGCCATGCGCCCACTGTCCTTGAAGCCGGGAGCGGGTCTGTTACGGGGAACCGGGGCGGGGGGCAAGCAACCCTGCCTTGCGCGACGCCAGGGGACGGCACGGCCACAATCTTGCTTTCTTCAAAGCCGCGCCTCGCGCCCCAGCGCCCGCTCGTAGACGCCGAGCATGGCGGTGACGTCCGCCGCGCCCAGCCCCATGCCGCGCGCCATGCGCAGCAGCATCAGCGTCTGGGCGCCGAGCGGGCTGGGGACGCCGAGCTCGTCGGCCAGTTGCTGGGCCAGGCGCAAATCCTTGTGGGCGAGGTCGAGCGCGAAGGACACCGCGGCGCCGGGCTTCATCGCCCGCGTGGTCAGGCCCTTGAAGGCGGAGCTGGCGCCGGAGCTGCTCATGACGATCTCGGCGAGCTTGGCAAGATCGATGCCGGCAGCGAGGCCCATCATGATGCCCTCCGATGCCGCGGCCATGTTGGCGAAGCAGAGCTGGTTGTTGATCAGCTTGGCGACGGAGCCCATGCCGACCGCGCCGACATGCACCTGGGCGGCGCTGAAGCTGGCGAGCAGCGGGCGCTGCGCCTCGAACGCGGCGGCATCGCCGCCGACCATGATGGTGATGCTGGCCGCGACCGCGCCGGCGACGCCGCCGGAGACCGGGGCCTCCAGCATCGGCACGCCGCGCGCCGCCAGGGCTTCATGAAGCCGGCGCGCGGTGGCGGGGTCGTTGGTGGAGAGGTCGATGAAGGTCGTGCCGGGGCGGATGTGCGCCACGACCCCGTCGGGGCCGAGCACGACCGATTCGACGATGGCGGGCATGGGGAGCGAGGTGATGACCACGTCGCAGGATGCGGCCAGCGCGGCGACCGAGGCGGCCGGTTCCGCACCGGCGCAGGCGGCCATGGCGGCGGCGCTGCTGTCGAACACCACGACCTGGTGGTTGGTGTTCCTGATGATGTTGCGGCACATCGGGCCGCCCATGTTGCCGACGCCGATGAAGCCGATCTTCATTGGAAGCTCCCTTGGAGTAAGAATCTTCTTTTTCTGAAGAAAAAGAAGCAAAAAGACTTTTTATCCGCTATTCTATCCGCGGAGACTCTGCACCAAATGGCCAAAAGTTTTTTGGTTCTTTTTTTCAAAAAAGAACCGCTTACTTGCCCTTAAACACTGGCCTTCTTTTCTCCATCCACGCCTGCCGTCCTTCCTGCAAGTCCTCCGACCGCCCCACCGCTGCGGCGCGGCCGGCGATCCGGGCGAGGTCGGCGTCGCCGCGGGCGATGTCGTTGAGCGCCGTCTTCATGCCCTGCACGGCGAGCGGAGCGTGGGCGGCAAGCGTCGCGGCCCGGGCGGCGACGGTGGTGTCGAGCGCCTCGGGCGGGACCAGTTCGGTGAGGAAGCCGAGGCGCAGCAGTTCCTCGGCTTCGACGCGCTCGGCGAGGAGAAAGAGGCGCTTGGCGGTGTCGAGGCCGAGGCGGCTGACGTAGCGCTGCATGCCGCCCGGGTAGTAGTGCAGGCCCAGCGCGGCGGCGGGCATGCGCAGCGCCATGCCGGCGGCACCGATGCGGAAGTCGCAGGCCAGCGCGAGGTCGGTGGAGCCGCCGTAGACGCCGCCGTTCAGCGCCGCGATCGCGGGCACGCGCACGCGCTCCATGCGGTCCACCATCACGTCGAACCCGGCGGTGGTGTCGTTCCGGTCGGCGCCGATGGCGTCGATGAAGAAGCCGGAGCTGAAGGATTTGCCCGAGGCCGCGAGCACCAGCACGCGGATGTCAGGATTGGCATCCACCGCGTCGAGCAGGCGCAGCATCTCGATGATGTCGGCCGGCTCGATGCGGTTGTGCACCGCCGGACGGTTGAGCCGGATGGTGGCGCAATGGCCTTCCACGGCGAGGGTCGGAAGGCCGGAAGCTTCGCTCATCGCAGGTCCTCACATGGCGGCGGTCAGGCCGCCATCGACGTAGACCACCTGGCCGTTGACATAGGAAGCGGCGTCGGAGGCGAGGAAGACGGCGGCACCGGCGATCTCGGCCGGATCGCCCCAGCGGCCCAGCGGGGTGCGGCCGCTGACCCAGTCGGTGAATTTCTGGTCGGCCACCAGCGCCGAATTGAGCTCGGTGGCGAAGAAGCCGGGGGCGATGGCATTCACCGTGACACCCTGGGGGCCGAGTTCCACGCCGAGGGCGCGGGTCAGCGCGTCGAGCCCGCCCTTGGCGGCGGCGTAGCCGGGGACGGTGGGGCGGGCGACGCGCGGGCCCATGATGGAGGTGATGAAGATGATGCGGCCCCTGCCCTGCTTCAGCATCGGGCGGGCGGCCTCGCGCGCCAGCACGAACTGGCTGGTCAGGTTGGTCATCAGGATGCGCGTCCAGTCGGCGGTTTCCCATTCCAGCAGCTTGCGGCGGTGCTGGATGCCGGCGTTGCCGATGAAGATGTCGAGCCGGCCGTGGCGCTCGGCGATGCCGGCGAGTGCGCGGGCGGCGACGGGTTCGTCGGTGACGTCGAACGCGGCCGCCTCGGCGCTGAAGCCGGCCGCCGTGACCGCGCCCACCGCGGCATCGAGCGCCACCTGGTCGCGGCCGTTGAAGACCACATGCGCGCCGACCCGGGCCATCGCCTCGGCCATCGCGCGCCCCAGCCCGCGCGAGGCGCCGGTGACCAGCGCCACGCGGCCGGCGAGCGAGAAGGCGTTCAGCGAAAACGGCTCGGCCATGGACCAGCTCCTCCGGATCGGCCGGATCATGCGTGATCCGGCGGGGATGCACTGCCGTTTTCGCCTAGTGTCCCGATCCCGGAAGTTCGCTCGCCACGAGGCGTCGAATCGGGACACTAGGAGCCTGTCCCTGTAACGCCTCACTGGTTTTTTGGGTGGGTATGTTCAGGCGGCTGAAATGAGGGACGCTGGCCGCTCAGGTGGTGAGCTTTGCGAGGTTGTGGGCGGTGCAGATGAGTGCCCATTCGCTTTTGACCTTGTCGATGCCGCGGAGGAGGAACTGTCGGAAGTTTCTGGCCTGCTTGATGTGTCCGTTTCGACGGGTTCGACGACGTATTTTCGCATCCGGTAGCGACTTCGCTGGCCGCCCTGGCGCAGCCTGGCGCGCATGGCCTGGACCAGCCTGCCACCTTTGGCGCCGCCATCCGGCGTGCTGGCGCGTCCGGCCGCGACGTAGCCGCGCACGGTGCGCTCGATGAGGCCCTCGAGATTGGCCTCGGAGCAGAAGCCATTGTCGGCGGAGACCTCGCCCGGCATGCCGCCGGTGTTTTCGGCCACCGCGTCGAGCAGCGGCAGCAGGGCGTCGTGGTCGGCGGCGTTGTTGGTGAGGCGGTGGGCGACGATGACCTGGGCGTCGGCATCGACGGCGGCCTGGGCGTTGTAGGCCTGAACGAAGCCGTCCGGGCCTTTCATGATGCGGCTTTGCGGATCGGTGAAGTTGCGCTGCGCACTGGGCTTGGGCTGGCCGGGCGGGTGGCCGGGCTTTCGGCCCGGTCGCGGCCTGGGGCTGCCATCGGGGTTGCAGGGCGGCGGCGGCCGGGCCGCTTCCGCCGCGCGGGCCTCGGCCTCAAGCTCGGCCTTGGCCGCGCGGATGCGGGCCAGACGGGCCTGCTTGTCGCGCATCCAGTCCGGCGGCTCGTCGCCGCGGCGCTTGCTGCCATACTGCGCGTCCTCGGCCGCGTCCTCCGCCTGCGCGCGGGCCAGCCAGTCCTCCACCTCGCGGCCAAGCGCCGCCTCGGCCTCGACCATGCGGGCGTAGCTCATCGCCTTGTGCTTCGACGCATTGGCCTTGAGCTTGGTGCCATCCACCGCCACGTGGTCCAGCCCCACCAGCCCGGCCTTGCGGCACAGCGCCAGCACCTGCACGAACAGGCCGGCCAGCGCATCGAGGTGGCGGCGGCGGAACTCGCTGATGGTGCGGAAATCCGGCCGGTTCAGCGCGGTGACCGCCTGGAAGTCCAACCGCTCCTCGCAGCCACGCGCGATCCGCCGCGACGAATAGACCCCGCTGCGATACGCATACAGCAACAGCACCACCATCATCGCCGGGTGGTAGGGCGGGTAGCCCCTCTCCTCCGTGTAGGCCGCCATGATCGCGGAAAGGTCGAGCTCCTCGCTTACCAAGTCACGGATCAGATGGGCCGGGTGGCCAGCCGGCACGAAATCCGCAACCGAGGGAGGCAGAAGCCAAACCTCGTCGATCTTCCAAGGGCGAAACACTCTTTGCCTATGCCACAACAGAACTCATCCCAACCCGCGCCCTGTCGAGATGCAAAATCAGCCATTACCAGGACAGGCTCCGTTTTTATCAGTGTTCTGGTTACCTTAACTGCCATGAAGGATGGCGAACTTCGGGGACAGGACACTAGGCCCGCTTCGCCAGCGCCTCGCGGTGCCAGACATAGAGGCCGCTGGCCACGATGATGGCGATGCCGAGCGCGTCCCAGGCATCGGGGAACTCGGACCAGATCGCCATGCCCATGATCGTGGTGTAGACGATGGCGCCGTATTCGAACGGGGCGACCAGCGTGGCCTCGCCGCTGCGGTAGCCCTCGGTCATCAGCATCTGGGCGGCGGCCGAGCCGAGGCCGATGGCGGCGAGGCCGAGCAGCTGGGCGGGTGTGGGCGCAATCCAGAACGGGGCGGCGCACAGGGCGGCAAGCAGCGTGCTGCCGATCGAGAACCATACGATGATCGCCTCATTGCTCTCGCCGCCGGCGCCGAGGCGGCGGATGCTGATCATCGAGAAGGCCCAGCACACCACGCCGGCGAGCACCACCAGCACCGGCACCAGCGGCAGCGCCGCGCTGCTGGCCTGCCAGGGCTGCACCATGACCAGCACGCCCAGCATGCCGGCCAGCACGGCGGTGACGCGGCGCCAGCCGACGCGCTCGCCCAGGAAGGGCACGCTGAGGATGGTCAGGAACAGCGGCATGGCGAAGCCGAGCGCGGTGTTGGTGGCGAGCGGCAGGTGAGCATAGCCGTAGAAGGAGGTGACCATGCCGGTGAAGCCGAAGCCCGTGCGCATCACATGGCCCCACGGGTTGCGCGTGCGCAGCAGCAGGCCGAGCCCGCCCCTGCGGTGCAGCAGCGGCAGCACCGCCAGGCCCACCACGGCGCTGCGGAACAATGCGATCTCGAAGGCCGGGATGTCGGTGGCGACCGCCTTGATCAGGGCGGAGACGACCGAGAAGCAGGCCGAGGCGCCGAGCACGCACAGGATTGCGTGCCGCCGCAACGCCGCGGCGGAGGCGTCGCCTGTCATGGACGCTTCCATGGTTGAAACCTAGTCGGGCGGGCCAACCTGCACTAGCCTCGCCGCCTTCCAACCAGGGAACGAACTGCACATGGCTGATGCGAAATTCGACATGCTTGCGCTCTCGGGCAGCCTGCGGAAGGGGAGCTTCAACGCTGCCCTGCTGCGCTGCGCGCAGGAGATGGCGCCCGACGACGTTGCCATCGAGACCTACGACTACAGCGACATCCCGCTGTACAACGGCGACGTCGAGGCGGCCGGTTTTCCGGCCAGCGTGGTGCGGCTGAAGGAGCGGATCAGCAAGGCGGATGCCGTGCTGTTCGCGGTGCCGGAATACAACTACTCGTTCCCGGGCGTGCTGAAGAACATGGTGGACTGGTGCTCCCGCCCCTATGGCAAGGGCGTGTGGGGCGGCCGCGGGGCGGCACTGGTCAGCACCGGCGGCGGGCTGGGCGGCGCGCGGGCGCAGTATCACTTCCGCCAGGTGCTGGTCAGCCAGGGCATGCACGTGCTGCACGCGCCCGAGGTGTTCGTGGCCAACGCCGCGACCAAGTTCGACGCCGACGGCCGGCTGACCGACGACGTGGCGCGCGGGCTGATCGGCCAGGTGGTGGCGAAGCTGCGCGACCTGTCGCGGAAGATGGCTGCCGCCTAGGTGGTCGCCAACCGCTGGGCCTATCTCGCGCTGCTCTCGGTCATCCGGGTGGCGATGGGGGTGCAGTTCCAGGCGGTGGCGACGGCCGGTCCGGCGATCCGCGACGAGCTGGGGCTGGACTACGCGGCGCTGGGGGCGATCACCGGATCCTACCTGATCCTGGGGACGTTCCTGGCGCTGCCGGCCGGCTGGCTCAGCACGCGGTTCGGCGACCGGCGCATCCTGCTGGGCGGGCTGGCGTTGATGGTGGCCGGCGGCATCGGGCTGGGGCTGGCGCCGGGCTTCGCGTCCGCGCTCGGGTTCCGGCTGCTGTCGGGGACCGGTGCGGTGGCGCTGTCGATCGTGGTGACGAAGCTCGCGATGGACCGGTTCCAGGACGAGCAGCTTGGCACGGCGATGGGCGTGCTGCTCGGCGCCTGGCCGCTCGGCATCGCCGGGGCCTCGCTGCTGCTGCCCCATGCGGTGGCGGCGGTCGGCTGGCGGGCGGTGATGCTGGGCACGGCCGGCGCCTGCGCCGGGTTCATGGTGCTGGCGGCGATGGCGGTGCCGCAGGCGCGGCGTGCCGTGGCGGGCGCCGGCGGGATGAGCGGGCGGGTGATCGCCGCCGTTTCGGCGGCGGGTATGATCTGGGTGCTGGCCAATGCCGGCTACCTGATCCTGCTCGGCTTCGCGCCCGACTATTTCGTGGAGAAGGGGGTATCCCTGGCAACCGCCGGGGCGGTGCTGAGCCTGGTGAGCCTGGCGACGATTCCGGTCGGCCCGCTGGGCGGCTGGCTGGGGCGGCGGTTCGGGCATGGGATGACGCTGGCATCGCTGTGCATGGCGCTGGTGTCGGCTTCGATTGCGGCGGTGCCGTGGGTCGGCGCCTCGGCGTGGTGGATGCTGGCGATGGGAGCCGTGCTGGGGCTGCCCTCGGGGCTGATGGTGGCGCTGCCCGCCCGGGTGCTGCCGCCGGAGGCGCGCGCGGTGGGCATGGGGCTGTTCTACAGCGTATTCTATGGCGGGGTGGGGCTGCTGTCGCCGTTCGCCGGCTGGGTGCGCGACGTGACCCAGGTGGCCGAGGCGCCGCTGTGGACCGCAGCCGCGCTGAACCTGCTCGCGGTGCCGGCGATCGGGGTGTTCCTGCTGCTGGAATCCGCAGTGTTGCGGGCTGAACCGCGGCGCCGGGCGTGACATAACGGGCCAGACCCCGACCGAGGAGCGCCCGCGCGATGGCCCATTCCGCTGCCAATCCCCTTTGGACCTGGATCGCGCCGCTGGGCGCGGTGCTGGTGCTGCTGGGCAAGGCGGCAGGGGTTCTGAACGCCGAATTTGCCCCGGTGCTGCTGCTGGCGGCGGCGTTCCTGGGGGCGGCGGTTTTCGCCGCCGTCCATCACGCCGAGGTGCTGGCGGCGCGGATCGGCGAGCCGATGGGCTCGATCCTGCTGGCGGTGGCGGTGACGGTGATCGAGGTGGCGCTGATCGTCTCGATCATGCTGTCGGATGCGCCGGGCAGCGAGATGGTCGCGCGGGACACGGTGTTCGCCGCGGTGATGATCGTGCTGAACGGCATCGTCGGGCTGTGCCTGGTGCTGGGCGGGCGGCGGCATCACGAGCAGAGCTTCACCCTGCAGGGCGCGTCTGCGGCACTTGCGGTGCTGGGAACGCTGGCGGCGCTGGCGCTGGTGCTGCCGAACTTCACCACCTCCCGCGCCGGGCCGGTCTACACGCCGTTCCAGCTCGTCTACGTGGGCGCGGTGTCGCTGCTGCTGTATGGGATTTTCATCTTCACCCAGACGATCTCGCACCGGCATTATTTCCAGGCGGACCAGGAGACGGCCGGGATGCCGGCGCTGCCGCGGCCGCGGGTGGTGGCGGCGAGTGCGGTGCTGCTGCCGGTGGCGCTGACCGGGGTGGTGCTGCTGGCCAAGCTGCTGTCGGTGCCGCTGGACGCCGCGGTGGTGGCGGCGGGTCTGCCGCGGGCCGTGGTGGGCGTGGCGATCGCGACCGTGGTGCTGCTGCCGGAGGGCATCGCCGCGGTGCGGGCGGCGGTGCAGAACCGGCTGCAGGCGAGCATGAACCTGGCCCTGGGATCGGCGCTGGCGAGCATCGGGCTGACCATCCCGGTGGTGGCGGTGGTGTCGCTGGCGATGCGGGAGGATCTGGCGCTCGGCCTTTCGCCGCAGGGGGTGGTGCTGCTGGTGCTGACGCTGTTCGTGAGCACGCTGACACTGGGCACCGGGCGGACCACGCTGCTGCACGGGGCGATCCACCTGATTCTGTTCGGGGTGTTCCTGCTGCTGGCGGTGGTGCCGTAGGCAGGAAGAAGGCAGGTTGAACAAGGAGGCGGCGAGGCAGCGAGGATTTCTTCTCGCTGTCTCGCCGTCTCTTTGCAAAGCTGCGTTACTGCGCGGCGGCTTTGGCCTCGGCCTCGAGGGCGAGGCGGCAGACGGCGAAGCAATGGGCCTGGGTCATCGCCGTTTCGGTGCGGTCGCGGACGTCGGCGGCGAAGGCGCGGAAGCCGGGGATGGGGCGGCCTTCGCAGGGGATGTATTCGGTGCGGTCCTTGGTCACCAGGAACAGATGCTGGCCGCCGGGCCGGCCGGCGAGGTCGAGGTTCTTGCGCAGTTCGATCGAACCCTCGGTGCCGACGATGAAGCAGCGGCCGTCGCCCCAGTCGGCCAGGCCATCGGGGGTGAACCAGTCGACGCGGACATAGCCGGTGGCGACGTCGTTGCGCAGGACCATCTCGCCGTAATCCTGGAAGTCGGCGACCGGGGTGCGTTCGGGAGCGACGCTGCGCGCGGCGGCATGGACGATCTCGGCGTCGGTGCGGCCGGTGAGGTTGAGGAACTGGTCGATCTGGTGGCTGCCGATGTCGACCAGCACGCCGCCGTTGGTCCTGGCACTCCAGAACCAGTCGGGGCGCAGTGCGCGGTTGAGGCGATGCGGGCTCATCGTCGTGGTCTGGACGAGGCGGCCGATCGCGCCGGCGCGGACCAGTTCGCGCGCCTTGTCGCTGGCCGGGGACAGGAAGCGCTCGCCGAAGCAGATGGCGAAGATGCGCCCGGTCGCGGCGACACAGGCTTCGACGGCGGCGAGGTCGGCGGCATTGGTGATGCCGGGCTTGTCGCTCATGACGTCCTTGCCACGACGCATGGCGTCGATGGCGAGGGCCGCGCGCTCGTTGGGTATCGCGGCGGTGACGATGACCTGGATGGAGGGGTCGTCGAGGATGCGGTCGCGCTCGGCGATGGCGGGCAGATCGGGAAAGCGCTTGCGGAATCCGGCGAGGACGATCTGGTTGGTGGTCTCGGGCCAGTAGCCGGCGCATTCCAGGCCGGCGTCGATCATGTACTGGGTGAGCTCGTAGACGTGGCGGTGGTCGAGGCCGATGACGGCGAAGCGCTGGGGCATCCTGGGGCTCCCTGGTTTTTTAAGAGTCTTCTTATTCTGAAGAAAAAGAAGCAAAAAGACTTTTATCCGTTATCCTTCGGGTGGCGATGCCTTAGCCTTAACGGATAGAAGTTTTTTGGTTCTTTTTTTCAAAAAAGAACAATCCTTCCTTATGCCGCTTCCGGCTGCCAGGGCCGCCACCCCAGCGCATCCTGCCAGTCCGGCGCCAGCGTGTCGAAGCGCGCCAGCCGCAGCTGGGACAGGTTGGCGAAATCGCATTCGCCCGTGGTCGCAAGCTGCATGCAGGCGCGCCCCGAGGCGGGGGAAAGGCCGAAGCCGACGCTGGACATGCTGGCGACGACGACGTTGCCGGGGTCGGGGATGCGGTCGAGGATCGGGCGCCCGTCGGGCGTGTTCTCGATCACGCCGGCCCAGCTGCGGATCACGCGCGCATGCGCCACTTTCGGGAACAGCTCGAAGACGCGCTTGGCGACGGATTGCATGACCGGGGAGTTGACGGCGCGCGGCGTGCGGGAATCGGGCAGGTCGATCCATTCATGCGGGCCGCCGCCATAGGCGAGGTTGCCGCGCAGGGTCTGGCGGCCGTAGACGCCGTTGCCGTCGGCGCCGCCGTGGCGGATCAGCGGCAGCGGCTCGGTGACGACCATCTCGGCGCGGGCGGCGACGACGGGGACCGACAGGCCGAGCTTCGCGCCGAGCTGGGCAGTGTGGGGGCCGGCGGCGAGGACGACGGCGTCGCAGCCGATGGTGCCCTGGTCGGTCTGCACCTCGGTGACGCGGCCGCCGGCGGTGGCGAAGCCGGTGACGGTGGTGTGCTGCTGGATGGTGCCGCCGAGATCCTGCACCGCCCAGGCATAGGCCTGCAGGGTGCGCTGCGGGTTGGCATGGCCGCCATAGCCGAGCAGCACGCCGCCGGCGGCGTGCTCGGAGACGAAGGGGATCAGCTCGCGGAGCGACTTGTTGTCGAGCTCCTCGGCGGTGAAGCCCTGGCCGCGGGCGATGTTGACGCCTTCGAGGATCAGGTCGAGCTGGGCGCGGCTGAGGCCGATGCGGATGCGCTGGCGCTGGTGCTCGGTGGGGTAGCCGAGCAGCTCGTCCATCATCGGCCAGAGGCGCTGTTCCTCGCGGAACAAGGGCGAGACGGCATGGGTGCAGCCGCCGCCGTTGCGGCCGGAGGCTTCCCAGCCGACGATGCCCTTCTCGATGACGGTGACCTGCACCTTGGCCTCGTGGCGGAGCCAGAAGGCGGTGGACAGGCCGGTGGCGCCGCCGCCGATGACGGCCACATGGTAGGTCATTGGGCAGGTTCTTTCGCTTGCACAACCCTCCCCCCGGCCCCCTCCCGCAACGGGAGGGGAGCAGGAGGCGGTTCATTCGGTGACCTCGGCTTCCAGCGGGTTTCGTAGCGCAGGCCCTCGGGCACCGGCTCCCAGTGCGGCGTCCATTGCGCGGCGATGCCGAACCAGGCGGTCCAGTTCTCCTGCATCTCCGGCGATTCCTCGAAGGCGGCGAGGACGGAAAGGGCAGCGGGCGCAGCGGGGCGCGGTAGCTGGGCATGGGGACGCTGGCGGTGGCCTGGTTGCCGCTCATGGCCATCAGGGCCTGGACCTGCTCGCGGCAGCGGCGGCCCTGGCAGGGACCCATGCCGGCGCGGGTGAGGCGCTTGACCTGGTCCTGGTTGAGCGGGCCTTCGGCGGCGAGGCTGCGGAGGTCGCGGGGGGCGAATTTCTCCGGCTTGTAGGCGAGATAGCGCGGCGGGCGGACGCCGATGAGGTCATCGAGCGGGACTTCCTCGCAGCGGCAGATCGGCAGGTCGCCGGCAGTGGCATGGGCGGCGAGAAAGGCGCGGCGCCAGGGGTCGCGGTCGGGGCTGGGCTGGGTTGCGACCGGATCGGGCGGGGGGGCAGGCAGGCCGGCATCGCGGGCGGCGGCACGGGCGGCGTTGCGGCCGGCGGCTTCGGCGAGGCTCGGGTCGGCGATGGCGGCATCCGAGATGCCGGCGCAGTCGCCCGCGGCGTAGATGCCGGGGCGGGAACAGCGGCCCTGCGCGTCGGTGGCCGGGACGAAGCCGCCGCGCGTGCCGTCGAAGACGGTGGTGCAGCCGAGCAGGTCGAACAGCTCCACCACCGGCACGACGTCGATGGCCTGGACGATGGTGTCGCACGGGATGGTCGGGCCGTCGGCGAGGGTGATCGACTCGACCTCGGCGCCGCCGACGCTGGCGATGCGGGTGGGCGGGGCGATGGTGGCGGCGACCGCGATGCCGGCGGCCTGCGCCTGGACGGCGACGGATTTCGCGGTGGCGCCGTCGCCGATGATGGCGATGCTTGTGCCGGTGAAGGCGCCGTAGAGCGACGTGGCGGCGGCGAAGCCGCGTGCGCCCATGACGCCGGGCGTGTCCCAGCCGGGGAAGGCGAGCGCCAGGTCGCGGGCACCGGCGGCGACGATCATGCGGTCGAAGCTGACGAACCAGGCGCGGGTCTCGTCGGCGAGCCCCAGCAGCGGCCTGGGCAGGGCCTTGCTGGTGGGGCCATCGACGAAGGCGCTCCAGGCGTAGTGTCCGAGGCGGACGTCCACGCCGGCATCGAAGGCGGCCTGCAGGCCGGGGCGGGCGGCGACGATCTGCTCCAGCATGCGGGCCTGGTTCTGCGCGGCCGCGCCCATGCGCTCGCCGAACATCCAGGGCACGTCGATCCCGATGAGCGCGGGGGCGACCGGGTGCTCGTCCACCAGCATGGTGTGCAGGCCGAGGCGGGCGGCCTCCACGGCGGCGGCGATGCCGGCGGGGCCGGCGCCGATGACGACGAGGGGAACATGCTCCTCGACAGCGAAGGGCTTGTTGGCGATCGAGGTGGGATCGAGGGGCATGCGGGCTCCCGGGCTGGCTGGCGGGATGGTGGGGCACGCGAAGAGCCAGCGCAACGGGCGGAGGGTGGCGCGGGACAGGCCGGGCGTAGACCGGCGCCACACGCAAGGAGCAACGACCATGACCCGATTGCCCGATGCCTTCCGGAGGCTGGCCGGATCGAACCTGTCGGCCCAGCTCTCGGAGCAGGTGGCGCTGGCGGCCGCACCGCTGGTGGCGGTGCTGCTGCTGGGGGCGAGCGCGTCCGACACGGCCTGGCTGCAAGCGGCGCAGACGCTGCCCTTCCTGCTGCTGTCGCTGCCGGCGGGGGTGCTGGCGGACCGCGCGTCGCGCCGGCGGCTGATGGTGGCGGCGGAGGCGCTGCGGGCGGCGTCGCTGGCGGTGGTGCTCGTGCTGCTGCTTGCGGGCGGGCTGAGCCTGCCGGTGCTGGCGGGGCTGGGGTTCCTCGGCGCGGTGGGCACGGTGGCCTATTCGGTGGCGGCCCCGGCCCTGCTGCCGGCGCTGGTGGCGCGCGAGCGGCTGGCTTCGGCGAACGGCTGGCTGGAACTGGCGCGCAGCGCCGCCTTCGCCGCCGGGCCGGCGGTGGGTGGCGCGCTGGTCGGGTGGATGGGCGCGCCGGTGGCCTATGTGGTGGCCGCCGCGCTGTCGCTGTTCGCGGTGACGCGGCTGGCCGGCCTCCCCGAGCCGGCGCGGCCAGTGCCCGCGCGGCGGCATATCGGGCAGGAACTGGCCGAGGGCGCACGCTTCGTGGCCTCGCACACCCTGCTGCGGCCGATCCTGGTGACGGCGGTGTTCTTCAACACGGCCTGGTTCGTGCTGCTGGCGGTGTTCGTGCCCTATGCGCTGGCCCGGCTGGGGCTGGATGCGGCGGGGGTGGGCGTGACCATGGGCATCTACGGCGCCGGCATGGTGGCGGGCGCGCTGGCCGCGCCGCGGATCGCCCGGTTCGCAAGCTTCGGCGCGATGGTCGCGCTGGGACCGACCGCGGCGCTGGTGGGCGCGCTGCTGATGGCGGCGACGCTGGTGCTGCCCACCCCGGTACTGGCCGGGGCCGGGTTCTTCCTGTTCGGCGCCGGGCCGATCGTGTGGACCATCACCACCACCACGCTGCGCCAGGCGGTGGCACCGGCGGCGATGCTGGGGCGGGTGACGGCGGTGCTGGTCACGGCGACCGCAGGCGCCCGCCCGGTGGGGGCGGCAATCGGGGCGCTGGTGGCGGCGCGGTTCGGGGCGGAAGCGTGCCTGGTGGTGGCGGCGCTGGGGTTCCTGGTGCAGTTCCTCGTGATCGTGGCCTCCCCGGTGCCGCGGCTGGCGGCGCTGCCGGCGGCGGCGGGGTAGGAAGGAAGCAAGTCGTATTCAGAAAGAGGCAGCGAGGCGGCGAGAAGGCAAGGCGAGGGTGATCCTTCGACTTCCTGCTCGCTGCCTCGCTGCCTCTTTGTGAATATTCTTCCTTTCTATGGACTGGCCCACAGCGCGGAATTGGACTGCGTGGCGCCGCCAGAGGGTTGCGGTGCCGGGCGGGAAGTGACGGAATTGGTGCGTCTTCGCGGAGTATGCCCCATGTCCTCGATCTCCCGCCGTGCGCTGATGGCTGGCGCTGCCGCCCTGCCTTTCGCCGCCCCCACGTCCAAGGGTTGGGCCGCGCCACGGCGTGGGGGGCGGCTGATCGTGGCGGCGGATTCGGAGCCGACCAACCTCAACCCGGCCATCATCGCCTCCAACGGCGTGTTCTTCGTCGCGAGCAAGGTGGTGGAGCCGCTGGCGGAGGCGTCCTACACCGGGAAGGACGGGTTGGCGCCGCGGCTCGCGACCTCGTGGCAGGGGGCGGCGGACGGAAAGTCCATCAGCTTCGCGCTGCGCCAGGGCGTGTCCTGGCATGACGGGAAGCCCTTCACGGCGGAGGACGTGGCGTTCTCGGCCATGGAGGTGTGGAAGAAGCTGCAGAACCTGGGGCGGGTGGTGTTCCGCGACCTGGAAGCCGTCGAGACGCCGGACGCGCATACGGCGGTGCTGCGGTTTGCCGCGCCGACGCCGCCCTCGCTGATCCGCAACGCGCTGCCGGCGCTGACCGCGGTGCTGCCGAAGCACGTGTTCGCCGGCACCGACATCATGAAGAACCCGGCCAACATGAAGCTGGTCGGCACCGGGCCGTTCACCCACGCCGAATACAGGCCCGGCCAGTACACGCTGCTGAAGCGCAACCCGTCCTACTGGGGCAAGGACCAGCCGCTGCTCGACGAGATCCTGTTCAAGACGCTGCCGGACCGGGCCGCGGCGGCCAACGCGCTGGAGGCGGAGGACATCCATCTGGCGGCGTTCTCCGCCGTGCCGCTGACCGATCTCGCGCGGATCGGCAAGGTGCCGGGGATCAAGGTCTATGCGAACGGCTACGAGGGGCTGACCTACCAGCTGGTGGTGGAGATCAACCACCGCCGCAAGGAGCTGGCGGACCCACGGGTGCGGCAGGCGATCGCGCATGCGATCGACCGGGAGTTCGTGGTGAAGACGATCTTCCTGGGCTACGCCAAGGCCGCGACCGGGCCGGTGCCGAAATACGATGCGGCGTTCTACACGCCGGACGTGCCCGATCTGGGCTTCGACGTCGCCAAGGCCAACGCCCTGCTCGATGCGGCGGGGTATCCGCGCGGGGCGGACGGCACGCGGATGAAGCTGCGGCTGCTGCCGGCGCCGTTCTTCAACGAGACGAAGCAGTTCGGCGACAACCTGCGCCAGGCGCGGGCCAAGGTGGGGATCGACGCGACCGTGGTGGCCAACGACACGCCGGCGCATCTGAAGGCGGTCTACACCGACCACGCTTTCGACCTCGCGGTGGGCAGCCCGGTGTATCGCGGCGACCCGGCGATCTCGACCACGGTGCTGTTCCAGTCGGGCCTGCCGGCGGGGGTGCCGTTCGCCAACCAGTACGGCTATGCCAGCGCCGAGGTGGACGCGCTGATCGCGGCAGGGGCGCGCACGGTGGACGACGCCGAGCGGGCGAAGATCTACCGCGACTTCCAGAAGGCGGTGGTGCGGGACGTGGCGCTGATCAACGTGGCCGAGTTCAGCTTCACCACGGTGGCACGCGACAAGGTGGGCGGGGTGTCGAACAACCCGCGCTGGGCGACGTCCAACTGGGCGGATTGCTGGCTGGAGGGGTGACGGGGTCCACGCCGGCCCCTGCCGTCCGGCCCCTGTGGTGAAGCGGCGCTTTCGCGTAGAATCACGCGCATGGACGCTCCGGCATGACCCGCACATTGCGCCTGCTGCGCCGCCGGCTGCTGGGCGCGATCCCGGTGCTCGCCATCGTCGCAGTGGGCGGGTTCCTGCTGCTGGAGGCCGCACCCGGCGATGCGGTGGATGCCTATGTCGCGGGCATGGGCGGGGCGGATGCGGCGCAGATCGCGGCGCTGCGGGCGCAATGGGGGCTCGATGCCGGCCCGGCGGCGCGGCTGTGGGCCTATCTGGGTGCACTCGCGCATGGCGAGCTCGGCTGGTCGGTGGCGTTCAACCGGCCGGTGACGGCGGTGGTGGGCGAGCGGATCGGCAACACGCTGCTGCTGATGGGCCTCGCCATGGGGCTGGCGGTGGCGCTGGGCTCGGCGATCGGGATCGCCTGCGGGGCGCGGCCGGGCTCGCTGCGCGACCGGCTGCTGTCGGCGGCGGCGATCATGCTCTACGCGGTGCCGGGGTTCTGGCTCGCGCTCGTGCTGATCGTGGTGTTCGCGGTCGATCTGCGCTGGCTGCCGGTGGGGGGGATGGAGACGGCGGCATCCGGCCTGTCGGGCTGGGCGCGGGCAGCCGATGTCGGGCGGCACATGGTGCTGCCGGTGGCTTCGCTCGGCATGGTCTACATGGCGCTGTACCTGCGGCTGATGCGCGACGGGATGGCGGCGCTGTGGGAGCAGGATTTCGTGCGCGCGGCGCGGGCGCGGGGCATGCCGCGCGGGCGGCTGGTGCTGCGGCACGTGGCGCGCAACGCGCTGCTGCCGGTGGTGACGATGCTGGGGCTGCAATCGGCCGGCATGCTGGGCGGCAGCGTGGTGGTGGAGAGCGTGTTCTCGATCCCCGGGCTGGGGCGGCTGGCCTATGAGGCGGTGCTGAAGCGCGACACGCCGCTGCTGCTGGGGGTGATGCTGTGCTCGGCGGTGCTGGTGATCGCGATCAACCTCGCGGTGGACATCGCCTATGCGGCGCTCGATCCGCGCATCGGGGCCGAGGCGTGAGGCGGCTCGGCCCCGAGGGGTGGATCGGGCTGGCGATGCTGGCGGTGCTGGGGGCGCTGGCGCTGGCCGCACCGGTGCTGGCGCCGGGCGATCCGCTGGCGGTGGGGGCGCCGCCGCTGCTGCGGCCGTGGCAGGACTGGGCGCATCCGCTGGGGACGGACCGGCTGGGGCGGGACGTGCTGGCCGGGCTGCTGCACGGTACGCGCACCACGCTGCTGGTGGCGCTGGCCGCCGCGGCGACGGCGCTGGGGGTCGGCACGGCGGTGGGGACGCTGGCGGGGTTCATGGGCGGCGTGGTCGATGAGGCGCTGATGCGCCTGACGGAGGCGTTCCAGACCGTCCCGGCGTTCCTGCTGACGCTTGCGCTGATCAGCGTGACCGGGCCGCGGGTGACGACGATCGTGCTCGGCATCGCGCTCGGCGCCTGGATGCAGCCGGCGCGGATCGCGCGGGCGGAGGTGCTGTCGCTGCGCGAGCGCGATTTCGTCGCGGCGGCCCGCGTGATCGGCATGGGGCGGATGGAGATCGCCTTCCGCGAGATACTGCCCAACGCGCTGACGCCGGTGATCTCGCTGGGGGCGGTGATCGTGGCCGCCGCGGTGCTGATCGAGTCGGCGCTGTCGTTCCTGGGCATGGGCGACCCGAACCGGGTGACCTGGGGCACGATGATCGCCGAGGGGCGCAGCCAGCTGCGCAGCGCGGCCTATCTGTCGGTGATCCCGGGCCTCGCGCTGGTGGCCACCGTGCTGTCGATCCACCTGGTGGGGCGGGGGCTGGCGGCGGCGTTGCGGGTGCGGGCGCCGGCGGGATCATGATCGGGGCGCTGCTGCGGGTGCGCGGGCTCGGGGTCAGCTATGGCGGCGTGCCGGCCCTGGCGGAGGTCGGGCTGGCGCTCGACCAGGGCGGGCGGCTGGCGCTGATCGGGGAGAGCGGATCGGGCAAGTCGACGCTGGCGATGGCGGTGTGCGGGCTGCTGCCGGCGGGGGCGCGGATGACCGGGGCGGTGGAATTCCCCGCCTTCACGCTGCAGCCGACGCTGGGGCGCGACATCGGCGTGCTGTTCCAGGACCCGTCGGGCAGCCTGAACCCGGTATTGACGGTGGGCGAGCAGGTGGCGGAGCCGCTGGTGGTGCATCGCGGCCTGTCCTGGCGGGCTGCCACGGCGCAGGCGGCGCGGCTGCTCGACCGGGTGCGGGTGCCGGGGGGGCGGTTGCGCGACCATCCGCACCAGTTCTCGGGCGGGCAGCGGCAGCGGATCGCGCTGGCGGCGGCGCTGGCCGCCGAGCCGGTGCTGCTGGTGGCCGACGAGCCGACCAGCGCGCTGGACAGCGTGGTGCAGGCGGAACTGGTGGCGCTGCTCGACGGGCTAGTGCGGGAGGACGGGCTGTCGCTGCTGTTCATCACGCATGACATCGCGCTGGCCTCGCAGCTTGCCGGCGACGTGGCGGTGCTGCATCGCGGGCGGGTGGTGGAGCAGGGGCCGGCGGCGCAGGTGCTGGGGGCGCCGGCGCATCCCTACACGCGGGCGCTGATCGCGACCCGGCTCGATCTCGACACGCCGCCGGCGGCGCGGCTGGCGGAGATCGCCGAGGACGGCTTCACGGTGCTGCAACCGGCGCGGCGCGACCGTGGCTGAGCCATTGCTGGCAGCCGAGCGGGTGGTGAAGCGGTTCGGGGCGGTGGCGGCGCTGGACGGGGTGAGCCTGTCGGTGGCGCCTGGCGAGATCGTGGCGCTGGCCGGCGGGTCGGGGTCGGGCAAGTCCACGCTGGCG
Organism: Acetobacteraceae bacterium; assembly: GCA_044225615.1. Taxonomy (GTDB): domain Bacteria; phylum Pseudomonadota; class Alphaproteobacteria; order Acetobacterales; family Acetobacteraceae; genus CAIYPH01. The sequence continues at coordinate 45,742 of JBGAIK010000002.1, forward strand.
CGCTGCCTGCTGCGGCTGGTCCGCCCCGATGCGGGGGCGGTCCGCTTCGCCGGCGCCGACCTGCTGGCAGCCGAAGGGGCGGCGCTGCTGGGCCTGCGGCGGCGCATCCAGATGGTGTTCCAGGACCCGCTGGCGGCATTCAACCCGCGGGCGAACGTGGCGCGGATCCTGACCGATCCGCTGCGGCTGCACGGCATCGTGCCGCCGCGGGAGCGCCCCGCGGAGCTGGAGCGGCTGATGGCGATGGTGGACCTCCCGGCCGGGCTGCTGGGGCGGCTGGCGCACGAGCTGTCGGGCGGGCAGCGGCAGCGGGTGGCGATCGCGCGGGCCATCGCCTGCCGGCCGGAGCTGATCGTGCTGGACGAGCCGGTCTCGGCGCTCGACGTCTCGGTGCGGGCGCGGATCATCAACCTGCTGCTCGACCTGCGCGACCGGTCGGGCATGGCCTATCTGCTGATCTCCCACGACCTGGCGCTGGTGCGCGCGGTGGCGGCGCGGGTGGCGGTGATGCAGGCCGGGCGGATCGTGGAGGAAGGCGCGGTGGAGGGCGTGTTCGCCGCGCCCGCGCACGCCGCGACACGGGCGCTGCTGGCGGCGGTACCGCGCTTGAAGATCTAGCTAGGCCCTGGGGAAGTTCTTCCAGACGCGGTAGCCAAGGGCCAGGAAGGCGACGAACAGGATGCCCTGGGCGACGCCGTGGAGCTGGGTGACGCCCTGCAGGAAGCCGAGCTTGAGGAAGGCCTGCACCACGCCGACGAAGCAGTTCAGATACAGGGCGAGCAGGGCGGTGACGATGTAGACGCCGCGGAACGGGCCGGCCAGGTTGCGCCCGTAGAGGGCAAACAGCGCGCCGGCCAGCGCGACCAGCGAGATGACGCCGAAGATGTGCGACGGCAGCAGCGCGGCGGCGGGAAACATGAACCCGGTCACGCTGGTCAGCACCGTGGTGGCCAGGAACACCGCCGTCCACGCCGCCGGACGCTGGCCCGCCAGCATGGCGGCCGCCACCACCAGGCCGGCGGCGATGCCGACCAGACTCAGCACGACATGAAGCTGCGTGAACGCGTCGAGCGACAGACCCAGCAGCATGGCCCCGATTCTCCCCTGCCCTGCGCGCGATGATGCAGCGCGGCAATGGCTGCGGGAAGGGCTTCGATGATTATGCTATTGCGACGCATTCGCATATCGACGAAGATCGGCGCGGCAGGCGGAGACCGGCACATGCACGGCACATTGACCCGGGCGGAGGCACCCGGCATGGAGATGATCCTCTCGGGCGGCGCGGCCACGCTCGCCGCCCTGATGGCAGCGCACCGGCGCGGCGCGGCCGCCGCCCGGCCGGACAGGAATGGAGACCCGACCATGGACGCACTCGAATTGCTGCTCGGACGCGAATCCGTCGCGCGGCTGACCGACCCGGGACCGGGCCAGGCGGCGCTCGACATCATGTTCCAGGCGGCGGTGCGCGCGCCCGACCATGGGCGGCTGCGGCCCTGGCAGTTCGTGGTGGTGCCGCAGGACCGGCGTGCCGCCTTCGGCGAGGTGCTGGCGCAGTCGCTGCGCCGGCGGGATCCGACGGCGACCGAGGAGCTGCTGCAGCGGGAGCGCGACAAGGCCCTGCGCGCGCCGACCATCGTGGTGGTCGCGGCCCGGGTGCAGCGGGGCCACAAGATTCCGGAGTCCGAGCAGATCGCCTCGGCCGCCGCCGCCGCCCAGACGGTGCTGCTGGCGGCCCATGCCCAGGGCTATGGCGCCATCTGGCGCACCGGCGCCCCGGCCTACGACCCGCAGGTGGCCGCCGCACTGGGCCTTGCCGCGGACGATCCGATCATCGGCTTCCTCTATCTCGGCACCCAGGCCGCGGCCCCGATGCCCGCCACAAGGCCCGCCGCGGCCGACTACGTGCGCGTCTGGACCGGCTGAGGCAGGGCCCGGCCGGGCGGCCCGCGGCTCCCTCAGCCTGCCCGGACGCGCCGGCGGATCGCCGGGCGTGCGCATCGCCCCCGGCGGCCAGTGCCGCGCGCCGGATTGTCCTGGACATCGCGCCGCCGCCGCCGCGACGATGCGGCGGGGATGACGGCGCCGCCGCCGCCCGCCGCCCGTCGCCCGCCGCCCATCGCCGTTCATCGCCGCATCGCAGGGCCGCGCGCCGGCCCAGCCACGTGAAGGGACGCGCCATGCAAGCCCGCCACGCACCGCCTGCGCGGCAGACCGTACGCAGCATCGGCGCCGTGCCGGTGGACGTCGCCGTCGTGCTCGCCGCCGACGCCTCGGGCAGCATCACCGAGGACCGGCTGCTGCTGCAGGTCGAGGGCCATGCGCGGGCGGTGGAGAGCGAGGCCGTGGTGGCGGCGGTGCGCGCCGGGGCGCAGGGGCGGATCGCGCTGACCTTCATGGTCTGGACCGGCGCCGACCGCCAGTACCAGCTGGTCGAATGGACGCTGGTGGACGACGCGGCCGCGGCGCGCGGCTTCGCGGCGGCGCTGCGCCGGGTGCGGGCGCCGCAGCCGGGCTACACCTCGATCAGCGGCGCGATCGACTTCGGCACCAGGCTGCTGCTGTCCGGCGACTTCGTGCCGTCGCGGCGGGTGATCGATGTCTGCGGCAACGGCGTGAACAATGACGGGCGCTCGCCCGCGCTCGCGCGCGACGAGGCGGTGGCGGCGGGGATCACCATCAACGGGCTGCCGATCCTGGACGAGGACCGCGGGCTCGACGCCTACTACATGCGCGACGTGATCGGCGGGCCGGGCGCCTTCACGTGGCGCGCGACCCGTGCAGCTTCGCCGGACGCGATCCTGCGCAAGCTGCTGCGCGAGGTGGCCGGCGGGAGCGCGGGACGTGCCGGCCGGATGGCCGCTGCGCCCGCACCGCGTGCGCGCGGATGACATCCATGGCCGCAAGCCGATGCCGTCGGCCTTGCAGGTGGCATCGGCAAGGCCGCCGGGGGCCGGGCCGCAGGCGCGTCGGCGGGCCCGATCCTGCGGCGCAGCCCGCCGCACGCGGGCGCGCTCAGCCGGCCAGCTTGCGCTCCACCAGGGTGGCGAGCAGGGCGGCGCCGTAGGGCGTGCAGGCGTCGTTGAAGTTGTAGGCGGGATTGTGCAGCTGGGCGCTGTCGCCGTTGCCGACCTGGATGTAGGCGCCGGAGACCTGCTCCATCATGAAGCTGAAATCCTCCGAGCCCATGCCCGGCTCCTTGTGCCGGTCGACATTGGGCTCGCCGACCAGGGCGGCGGCGGCGTCGGCGATCTCGTCGGTGCGCGCGGCGTCGTTGATCAGCGGGGCGAAGATGACGCGGAAATCGACCTCGGCGGTGGCGCCGAAGGCCTCGGCGACGTTCTTCGCGATGCGCGTCATGTTGGTTTCCATCAGCTTCATCACGTCGTTGCTGAAGGCGCGCGCGGTCCCCGCGATGGTGGCGGTCTCCGGGATCACGTTGTAGGCGTCGCCGCCGGTGATGCGGGTGACGGACAGCACCGCGGTGTCGGCGGGGGGCACGTTGCGGGCGACGATGGATTGCAGCGCGGTGACGATGTGGCTGGCGACCAGCACCGGGTCGATGCCGACCTCGGGGCGGGCGCCGTGGGTGCCGCGGCCGGTGACCTTGATGTCGAAGAAGGCGCCGCCGGCGGCGGACGGGCCCTTGGCGATGGCGAACTTGCCGATTTCCATGCCGGGGCGGTTGTGCATGGCGTAGATGGCGTCGCAGGGGAAGCGCTCGAACAGCCGGTCCTGGAGCATGGCGAGCGCGCCGCCCATGCCTTCCTCGCCGGGCTGGAAGATGAAGTGCACGGTGCCGTCGAACTCGGCCTGGGCCAGGTAGCGGGCGGCGCCGAGCAGCATGGTGGTGTGGCCGTCATGGCCGCAGGCGTGCATGCGGCCGGGGGTCTGGCTGCGGTAGGGGAGGTTGGTCTGCTCCTCCATCGGCAGGCAGTCCATGTCGGCGCGCAGGCCGATCCGGGTCTTGCCGGAGCCCTTCCTCAGCACGCCGACGACGCCGGTGACGCCGACGCCGCGATGCACCTCGATGCCCCATTCCTCCAGCTTCCTGGCGACGATGTCGGCGGTGCGGTGCTCCTCCATGCCGATCTCGGGGTGGGTGTGGAAGTCGCGCCGGATGGCGGTGAGCTCGTCTTCGTAGGTGCGGATGGTTTCGAGGGCGGACATGGCGGTTTCCTTCAGACCTGGCCCTTGGGGAGCTTCTGTTCGGCGAGGGCGGCGAACATGGCGGCGCCGAGGGGAATGGCTTCGTCGTTGAACTCGTAGGCGGGGTTGTGGACCGGGGCGCTGTCGCCGTTGCCGATGTTGATGTAGGCGCCGGGGACGGCTTCGAGCATGAAGCTGAAATCCTCGCTGGCCATCACCTGCGGGCCGTTGGTCTCGACATTGGCGGCGCCGACGATGGCGGCGGCGGCGTCGGCCATGGCCTGGGTCTCGGCCTGGTCGTTGACGAGGGGCGCGAAGAGGAAGCGGAAATCGACCTCGGCGGTGGCGCCGAAACCCTCGGCGACGCCGCGGGCGATGCGCTTCATGTTGGCTTCCAGCAGGTCCATCGTGGACCGCTTCATGGTCCGCGCGGTGCCGCGCAGCCAGGCCGTCTGCGGGATGACGTTGTAGGCGTCGCCGCCCTCGATGCGGGTGACGGACAGGACGGCGGTGTCGGCCGGGGACACATTGCGCGAGAGGATGGTCTGCAGCGCGGTGTGGATATGGGCCGCGACGATCACCGGGTCGATGCTGGCCTCGGGGCGGGCGCCGTGGCTGCCGCGGCCCTCGATGCGGATGTCGAAGAAGGCGCCGCCGGCCATCATGGTGCCGGGGCGGATGGCGAACTGGCCGACCGGCAGGCCGGGGCGGTTGTGCATGCCGTAGACGAAGTTGCAGGGGAAGCGCGCGAACAGCCCGTCCTTCAGCATCGCCTCGGCGCCGCCGAGCCCCTCCTCGGCGGGCTGGAAGATGAAGTTGACGGTGCCGTTGAACCGGCCGTGCTCGGCGAGGTAGCGGGCGGCGCCGAGCAGCATGGTGGTGTGGCCGTCATGGCCGCAGGCGTGCATGCGGCCGGGCGTTCTGCTCGCATGGGCGAAGCTGTTGGCCTCGTCCATCGGCAGGCAGTCCATGTCGGCGCGCAGGCCGATGGCGGTCGCGCCGTTGCCGCGGCGGAGCACGCCGACCACGCCGGTGCCGCCGATGTCGCGATGCACCTCGATGCCCCATTCGGCGAGCCTGGCCGCGACGATGTCCGACGTGCGGCGCTCCTCGAAGCCGATTTCCGGATGGGCGTGGAAGTCGCGGCGGATGGCGGTGAGCTCGGCGTGGTGGGCGCGGATCGCGTCGAGGTCGGGCATGCAGGGTCCTCCAAGCGGAGGACACCGGGTCCTCCGTTCGGCGCCGACGGTAGAGCAGCGGCGGCGGTCAGGCCAGGAGGGCGTTGTCGGCGCCGAGGCGGGGGGCGCCATGGGCGATCTGCGGGCGCTGGCCGTCGAGGGAGAGGGGGAGCGCGGTCAGGGTGAAGTCCTCGACCGGCTGGAACATGGCGAGCGCCTCGACCTGGGGCTGGGCAAGCGCCTCCGGGAGGGTGTGGATCTGGGCGGCGGGGACGCCCACGGCTTCGAGGGCGGCGATCCAGTCGGCGCGCGGGCGGCCGGCGAGGATCGGCGCCATCTGCGCGAACAGGGCCGGCTTGTTGAGCAGGCGGGCGCGGTTGGTGGCGAAGCGCGGGTCGGCGATCCAGTCGGGGCGGTCGAGCACGGCGGCGAGCTTGGCGAACAGGCGGTCGTTGCCGGCGCAGATGACGAAGGGGCCGTCGGCGGCGGCGAAGGCCTCGTAGGGGGCGAGGCCGGGGTGGCCGGAGCGGTGGCGGGCGGGCTGCTCGCCGGTGTTGCGCAGCGCGTCGCCCTTCTGGGCGATCCAGGCCAGCGCCGTCTCCAGCAGCGAGGCCTGGACGATCCCGCCGCGGCCGGTGGCGGCACGGCGGTGCAGCAGGGACAGGGCGCCGATCACCGCCCACATCGCCGAGCCCTGGTCGCACAGGCTGGCGCCGGCGCGCATCGGCGGGTCGTCGGGGCCGCCATTGATGGCGGAGAGACCGGAATATGCCTGGATCAGCGGCTCGAAGCCCGGGCGGTCGGCCATCGGGCCCTGGTGGCCGAAGGCGGAGATCTCGCAATAGATCAGGCGCGGATGCCGCGCGGTGAGCGCGGGGCCGTCGATGCCGAGGTCGGCGGGCACGCCGGGGCGCAGGTTGTGGACGAGGATGTCGGCGCCGGCGACGAGGGTCGAAGGCGGCCTTCTTCGCGGGCGAACGCAGGTCGATGGTGACGGACTTCGCCGCGGTTGAAGATGTGGAACGTCATCGCGTCGTCGTGGCGGAAGGCGGGGCCCATGCGCCGGGCATCGTCGCCGCCCTCGGGGCGTTCGAGCTTGATCACCTCGGCGCCGAGGTCGGCGAAAATCGCTCCCGCGAAGGGGCCGGCCAGCACCTGGCCCAGCTCCACCACCCGCAGCCCCGCCAGCACGCCCATGTCCTGCCTCCACATCCGCGCACCTGCATCGCCGGTGTGCACCCGCCGGTCAATCGTTCACGGCATCGCGTAGCGGCGGTGACGGATTGAAATGATGGGCGCCGCGGCGTCGCCTACAGTCGCATGCAGGCGCCGGCATGGGGAAAGTGGACGTGGCGAACACCATCGTGACCGACCTGGCCGGGCTGAACAGCGCGATCCAGGCTGCGAACGCTTCCGGCGCCGCCGAGACGATCACCATCAACACCGCCACCCTGACGCTCAGCGCCGACATCGCGCCGATCAGCCCGGCGCCGGCGGGTCGCTGCTGATCACCGGCGGGGCCGGGGTGAGCATCGCCGGGCAAGGCAGCTTCCACGGCTTCTTCGTCGCCGCCGGCAGCGTCACGTTGCAGGCCATCACGCTCGATGCAACCGCTTCGCGCGGGCTCGGCGGCAGTGGCGGCAAGGTCGGCGGCGGCGGCGGGGCGGGATTGGGCGGCGGCCTGTTCGTGGCGAAGCCAGCCGCGGTCGCGCTGCGCGACGTCGGCTTCAGCGTATTCCTCGGCCAGGGTGGCAATGGCGGCAACGGCGCGCCCGCGGGCTACGGCGTCGGCGGCCGGCTGGGCGGCAGCGGCAGCCTGTCGGCCTATCGCGGCGGCACCGGCACCAGCGGCGCCGGCGGGCATGGCGAGAACGGCCATTTCGCGCCGGCGGCGGCGGCGGGCTGGACGGCGGCGGGTTCGGCGGCTTCGGCGGGGCGGCGGTGCCAGTTCCGGCAGCGCCGGCCTCGGTGGCGACGGCGGCGCCTATGCCGGCGGCGGCGGCATGGCCGGCGGCGGCGACATCTTCGTGCGCCGGCGGCACGCTGGTCTACGAGGCGGGCAGCTTCGCCGGCGGCACGCTGATCGCCGGCTCGGCGGCATCGGCAGCGGGATCGATGGCCAGGCCGGCCGCACGGATCGGCGCCGGCGTGCTGGTGGAGGGCGACACCACCATCACCTTCGCCCCTGGCGCCGGCCAGACGGTTTCGCCGCCGATCCGATCGCCGACCTGGCCAAGCCGGCGGCAGCGGGGTGGGCGTGTTGCCGGTCGCCGGCGCCGGCACCGTGCGGCTGGCGGCGGCGGGCGAATCTACCGGCGGCGCCGACATCGCCGCCGGCGCCACGCTGCGCCTGGCCGCCACGGGGCCGCGGGGACCGGGCATATCCGCTTCGCCGCCGGCGCCACGCTGGAGATCGAGGCCGGCGTCGCGGTGACCAACACGCTGGATGGCATCCAGCAGGGCGCGGTGATCGACGTGGCCGGCATCACCGGGGCCACCGCGGTGGTGAATGCCGGCACGCTGACCATCGCCGGCACCGGCGGCAGCATCGACCTGCGGCTGGGCAGCCTGTCGCTGCAGCAGGCCTTCGCGGCGGTGGATGACGGGGCCGGGGGCACGGCGGTGACCTACACCGCCTGCTATGCGGCCGGCACAAGGATCGCGACGCCGGAGGGCGAGGCGGCGGTGGAGACGCTGCGGGCGGGCGACCTGGTGCGGCTGGCGGCCGGCGGGGTGGCCGCGGTGCGCTGGATGGGGCATCGGCGCGTCGATTGCGCGCGCCATCCCCGGCCGCTGGACGTGGCACCCGTGCGGGTGCGGGCGCATGCCTTCGCCCCCGGACAGCCGCATCGCGACCTGGTGCTGTCGCCCGACCATGCGGTGTTCGTGGAGGGCGACGCCGAAGGCGGCGCGCCTGGCGTGCTGATCCCCATCCGTTACCTGGTCAACGGCGCGACCGTGGTGCAGGAGGCGGCCGGGGAGATCGAATACTGGCATGTGGAGCTGCCGGCGCACGGGGTGATCCTGGCCGAGGGGCTGGCCGCCGAATCCTATCTCGACACCGGCAACCGCGCGGCCTTCGCCAATGGCGGGGCGGTGGCGATGGCACATCCCGACTTCGCCCTGAAGGTGTGGGCGGCGGCATCCTGCGCGCGGCTGGTCACCGCCGGGCCGGTGCGCGATTCGGTCGCGGCCCGGCTGCTGGCGCGGGCGGCGCTGCTGGGCCACGCGACCACCGGGGATGCCGCGCCGGTCCTGGTGCTGGGCCGCCATGCGCTGCGGCCGCGCCGCCATGGCGCCGGGTGGCGCTGGCGACTGCCGGCCCGGGCGGAGGCGGGCGTGCTGATGTCGCGCAGCTTCGTGCCGGCGCAGATGGGAACGAACAGCGACGACCACCGTCGGCTGGGCATCCCGGTGGCGCGGATCATGCTGGACGACGCGGAGCTCGCGCTGGACGGGCTGGGCACGGGCTGGCGGCCGGCCGAGCCGGGGCTGCGCTGGACCGACGGGGCCGCCACCATTCCGCTGGCGGGCGCGCGCACGCTGACCGTGCTGCCGGCGATGGCGGCGCAGTACTGGGACGACGCGCCGGCCCCGCGGCGGGTGGAAGGCTGAACCGGGGCTCCGCCCCGGGGCGCGGTTAACCGGCCGTTCATTCCTGCCTGCAGCAATGCCGGCCTCTCACGCGCAGGGGCCAGGGCATGACCAACTACGTCGCCAGCAACCAAGCCGAGCTGAATGCCGACATCGCGCTGGCGAACGCGTCCGGCACCGCCGATACGATCACGCTCTCCGCCGGATTCACGCTGACGTCGGACATCACGCCGATCAATCTGAGCCCGGGCGGCACGCTGGTGATCGATGGCGGCGCGTTCACCGTTTCGGGCGCCAACGCCTTCCACGGCTTCTTCATCGCCGCCGGCGAGGTCAGCATCGGCAACCTGACGCTGAGCCAGACGCGGTCGCAGGGCGGGGCAGGCGCGGCCGGCTACTACGGCGGCGGCGGCGGCGCCGGGCTGGGCGGGGCGGTGTTCGTCGGCGCCAGCGCAACGGTCGCGCTGGACGGCGTGACGTTCAGCGGGGCCTCGGCGCGCGGCGGCAATGGCGGCAACGGCCAGCCCTCGGGTGCGAACGGATGCCGGCGGCCGGCTCGGCGGCAGCGGCAGCCTGGGCGGCTATGGCGGCGGCGCAGGTGCGCGGTGACCCAGTTCGGCACCGGCAGCCCGGGTGGGTTCGGCGGCGGCGGCGGCGGCGGCGCGCCCGCCGGCGCGAGCGGGTTCGGCGCCGGCTCGGGGCGCCGGCGGCGGCCGGGTTCGGGGCGGCGCTCGCTCAGTTACGGCGGCAGCGGGGGCTGGGCGCGGGCGGCGCGATCTTCGTACGCCAGGGCGGCGTGCTGACCATCGCCGCGGGCGGCATCTCGGGCGGCAGCGCGTCGCTGCCGGCAGCGGCGGCAGCAATGGCGGCCAGTCCGGGCTCCGCCTTCGGGGCGGGCATCTTCATCCAGGGCAACCAGACCATCACGCTGGCCCCCGCCGCCGGCCAGACGCTGACCATCGGCGACGCCATCGCCGACCAGACCGGCTCGGGCGGCACGGCCGGCAATGCCGGGGCGGGGGTGCTGTCGCTGGCCGGGGCGGGCAACGTGGTGCTCGCTTCTGCCGGCACCTTCACCGGCGGCGTCAGCATCGGCAGCGGCGGCACGCTGTCGTTGGCGGTGACGGGGGCGGCCGGCAGCGGCCATATCCGCTTCGTGGCCGGGGCGACGCTGGCGATCGCCAGCGGCATCACGGTGGCGAACACCCTGGATACGATCCACCAGAACAACGTGATCGACGTGGCCGGCATCACCGGGGCCACGGCGGTGGTGAACGGGACCACGCTGACCATTTCGGGGACCGGCGGCAGCGTCACGTTGCAGCTGGACAGCGGCGCCTACCAGCAGGCCTTCGCGGCGGTGGATGACGGGGCCGGGGGCACGGCGGTGACCTACACCGCCTGCTACGCGGCCGGCACAAGGATCGCGACGCCGAGGGCGAGGCGGCGGTGGAGACGCTGCGCGGGCGACCCTGGTGCGGCTGGCGGCCGGCGGGGTGGCCGCGGCGCGCTGGATGGGGCATCGGCGCGTCGATTGCGCGCGCCATCCCCGGCCGCTGGACGTGGCACCCGTGCGGGTGCGGGCGCATGCCTTCGCCCCCGGACAGCCGCACGCGACCTGGTGCTGTCGCCCGACCATGCGGTGTTCGTGGAGGGCGACGCCGAAGGCGGCGCGCGGCGTGCTGATCCCCATCCGTTACCTGGTCAACGGCGCGACCGTGGTGCAGGAGTGCGGCCGGGGAGATCGAATACTGGCATGTGGAGCTGCCGGCGCACGGGGTGATCCTGGCCGAGGGGCTGGCCGCCGAATCCTATCTCGACACCGGCAACCGCGCGGCCTTCGCCAATGGCGGGGCGGTGGCGATGGCACATCCCGACTTCGCCCTGAAGGTGTGGGCGGCGGCGGCCTGTGCGCGGCTGGTCACCGCCGGGCCGGTGCGCGATCTGGTCGCGGCCCGGCTGCTGGCGCGGGCGGCGCTGCTGGGCCACGCGACCACCGGGATGCCGCGCCGGTCCTGGTGCTGGGCCGCCATGCGCTGCGGCCGCGCCGCCATGGCGCCGGGTGGCGCTGGCAGCTGCCGGCCCGGGCGGAGGCGGGCGTGCTGATGTCGCGCAGCTTCGTGCCGGCGCAGATGGGAACGGGCAGCGACGACCACCGTCAAGGGCATCCCGGTGGCGCGGATCATGCTGGACGACGCGGAGCTCGCGCTGGACGGGTTGGGCACGGGCTGGCGGCCGGCCGAGCCGGGGCTGCGCTGGGACCGACGGGGCCGCCACCATTCCGCTGGCGGGCGCGCGCACGCTGACCGTGCTGCCGGCGATGGCGGCGCAGCATCGGCAGGATGTGCCGAGCGGGACGCCGCACAGGGTCGCGCCCGGCGGGATCCCAGGCTCAGCCGGCCGGGCGCCGGGCCAGGGCGAGGCCGGCCTCGAGGGCGATCATTGCGCCGCCGGAGAGTTCGCGCAGGCGTCGGATCAGGGTGGGTCGGGCGGCGGCGCCGGCGCGGATGCGGGCGGCGGCGAAGGCGACCGCGGCGTCGGCCAGCGTGTTGAGCGCGACCGAGACGGCGCCGAGGACGACGAACTGGAACGCGACATGGCCGCGCGCCGGATCGACGAATTGCGGAATGAAGGCAAGGAAGAAGGCGGCGGTCTTGGGCTGAGCGCCTCCACCAGGACGCCCTCGCGGAAGGCGCGGCGCGGGCCCATCGGCGGCATGGCCACGCCCGCTTGCAGGCCAGCGTCGCGGCGGGCGGCGGCGATGGTGCGCAGGCCGATCCAGACCAGGTAGGCGGCGCCGAGCAGCTTCATGACGGTGAACAGCCCGGCGCTGGCGAGCACGACGGCGGAGACGCCGAGGGCACCGGCAAGGACGTGGACCATGCCGCCGAGCCCGGTGCCGAAGGTGAGGCAAGCCCCTCGGCGCGGCCGCCGGACAGCGTGCGGGCGGCGACATAGAAGATGCCGGGTCCGGGGGTGACGGCGAGCAGGACGGCCGCGGCGAGGAAGAGGGCGAGCTGGTCAGGATCGGGCATGGCGGGTCAGCCCTGGACGAGCGCGGCGACGGCGTGGTCGGAGGGACGGTCGCCGGCGGCAAGCCCGGCGGCGACGCCGGCACGGTCCGCGGCGGGGCGGTTCTGGCTCATCTTGCGCTTGCCCTCGATGCGGGCGATGGGCAGGCGCAGGCCGACGATGCCCTTGAGCTGGGCAGCGATGAAATCGGGCGGCGCGTCGGCGACGGACCAGGGGGTGGCGCTGCCGCGCTCGTGCATCTCGGTCAGGCGGGTGACGATGTCGAGCAGGCGGGCGGGGTCGTCGAAGAACTCGACCTGGCCATAGGCGTGGACGGCGACGTAGTTCCAGGTGGGAACGACCTTGTGGTGCTCGGCCTTGGACGGGTACCAGGACGGGCTGACATAGGCGTTGGCGCCCGTGAAGAGCGCCAGCGCCTCGCCGGCCGGGGGCAGCTTCCATTGCGGGTTGGCGCGGGCGACGTGGCCGTAGAGCGTGCCCTGCGGCCCTTCTCCGGGGACGATGAAGAGGGGCAGCGGGGTGGCGATCAGGCCTTCCGGGGTCATGGTGACGAGGTTGGCGAAGCGGGTGTCGCGCATCATGGCATGGAGGGTGGGCAGGTCGTCCTCGCGGAAGGCGGGGGGCGTGTACATGGCCGGGCTCCTGGGATGGCGGCTGATAGACTGGCAAGCGGTCTAGCAGAAACGGCCATTCGGCACTTAATAGACCAGACCAATCCGGCCGGAAGCTCAGGCGTGGGTGATCGCCGTGCCGGTGGCGCCATACGGCGCGACCACGAAATCGGACAAATGGAGCCCGGCCCCGAAGTGCAGCGACAGCGTGGCGGGGCCGCCGAGCGCGTGCAGCGTGAGGGTGCGCGCGGCGAAGCTGGTCAGCGCCGGATCGGCACGGAAATCGGCGAGCTGGATCAGGTCATGGTCGGCGAAGCCGGTGATGGTCCCGGTGAGGCTGATGGCCTCGGCGACGCGCAGCGTCTCGCTGGTGCCGGCGCCGGCGAAGGCGATGTGGCGCACCGACAGGGCGGCATGGGCATCGAGCATGGCGGCAGGGCCGATGGCGATGGTGCCGGGGCCGGTGACCGCCTCGGCCAGGGCGAGGGTGCCGCCCTGGGCCGTGACGGTGCCGCGGTCGATGATGCGGGCGGCAATGGTGCCGTGACCGGCGATGGCGCCGTCGGCGTCCACCGTGACGCGGCCGGCATGGGCGCCGCCGGCGGTGCCGATCTCGACGGTGCCGGTGCCGGTGGCACCGAGCGTGGCGCCGGCGAGCGCGAGCGTGCCGGGCACGATCAGCGTCCCCCTGGCGCGCAGCGAGCCGGCGCCCGACAGGATGGCGCCGCCGGGCAGCGTGTTGGCGCCGGCCAGCGTCCAGCTCCCGGCGAGGTCCAGCGCCTCGAAGCCGAGGAACTGGGTGCCGAGGCCGGAAAGCGTGCCGGGGCCGCCGGGCAGCAGGCGCAGCGTGTCGGTGCCGGCGCCGGCCTGCACCGTGCCGGTGAAGCGGGCCTGCGGGCTCATCGCCACCACGTCGTTGGCGGCGCCGAAGGCGACGGCGGTTCCGCCGGTGCCGGTGATGGCGCCGCGATTGGTCAGCGTGGTGGCGCCGGCGGCGTAGAGGCCGCGCTGGCCCGATATGGTGCCGATGTTGGTGACGGTCCCGCCGGCGATCAGGATGACGCCGGTGTTGGAGCTGCCGGAAATCGAGCCTTCGTTGGCGATGGTGGCGACGCCGCCGGCCTGCACCCCGACCGAGCCGGCAAGGATGCGGGCGGCGCTGCCCTGGTTGGTCACCGTCGCGCCATGCGCGGCGTAGATGCCGGTCTGTGCATGGATGGTGCCGCCGTTGATGATCGCCGTCGCCGCGGCAAGCACGTGGACGCCGATATCGGCGAAGACGTTGGCGGACACGGCATTGAAGACCGTGCCGCCGGCCTCGATCAGGATGCCGGTGTTGATGCAGACCAGGAGCCCATAGTTGGTCACGAAGCCGGCGCTGCCGGCGATGTCGATGCCGATCCGGCGGCTGCTGACATAGGCGGAGGCGTCGGTCCGGGACCCGTTGGTGACCGTCCCGCCGGCGAATAGCCGGATGCCGTAGCCGCCGTAGCTGCCATAGGTGCCGTAGCCGTTGGCGCGCACCGTGCCGGTGCTGGCCACGCTGCCCGCACCACCCGCGATCTCGATGCCGTTGCCGCCGTCGATCAGGCCGCCGGCGTTGCCGACGCTGCCGCCCGCGGCCAGCCGGATGGCG
>JBGAIK010000280.1:0-6232 GCA_044225615.1 Acetobacteraceae bacterium
CCGAGATCGCGCCTTTGGCCACGATCCTCCCGCCCGAGGATCACGATGCCCGCCCCGGCTCGGTCGGGCGCCCGGTGATGAACGTGGAGACGCGCGTCGTCGACCCCGACATGAACGACGTGGCTGCGGGCACCCATGGCGAGATCGTCCACCGCTCGCCCCAGCTGCTCACCGCCTACTGGGACAAGCCGGAGGAAACCGAGGCCGCCTTCGCCGGTGGCTGGTTCCATTCCGGCGACGTCGGCTACCTGGACGAGGACGGCTTTCTCTACATCGTCGACCGCATCAAGGACGTCATCAACACCGGCGGCGTGCTGGTCGCCTCCCGCGACGTGGAGGAAGCGCTGTTCACCCACCCGGCGGTCAGCGAGGTGGCGGTGATCGCGCTGCCCGACCCGAAATGGATCGAGGCGATCGCGGCGGTGGTGGTGCTGCGGCCGGGGATGCGCGCGAGCGAGGCGGAGCTGGTGGAGCATGCCCGCACCCATCTCGCCGCGTTCAAGCTGCCGAAGCGGATCATCTTCGCCCCCGACCTGCCGCGCAACACGGCCGGCAAGCTGCTGAAGCGGGAGCTGCGCCGCCTTCATGCCGGGACCGACAAGCTCTGGGCTTCGTGACGCCGCTCGCCTGGCTCATCCTCGGCGGGACCGCGCTACGCCTGGTGCTGGCCGCCGCGATCGGGCTCGGCATCGACGAGAGCTACATGGTCGCCGCCGGGCGGACGTTCCGGCTCGGCTATTTCGACCATCCGCCGCTGTCCTGGTGGCTTTCCGCCGGTGCGGCGCAGCTGTTCGGCAGCGAGGCGCCGGTGGTCGTGCGCCTGCCGTTCATCCTGCTGTTCGCGCTGTCCAGCTGGCTGATGGCGCGGGTGACGACCGATGCGTATGGCGAACGCGCCGGGCTGTGGGCGGCGCTCGCCTTCAGCCTGGCCCCGGTGTTCGGGATCACGACGGGCGGCTGGGTGCTGCCCGACGGGCCGCTGACCTGCGCGCTGCTGGCCGCCGCCCTGTGCCTGCGCCGCGGGCTGGCGGGACGGGGCGCGGGCTGGTGGCTTGGCGCCGGGGCCGCGGCGGGGCTGGCGCTGTTGTCGAAATATTCGGCCGCGCTGGTGCTGGCCGGCGCCTTCCTGGCCATGGCGACGACGCCGCGCTGCCGCGGCTGGCTGGCCCGGCCGCATCCGTGGCTCGCGGCCCTGGTGGCGCTGGCGGTGTTCGCGCCGGTGATTGCCTGGAACGCGCGCAACGGCTGGGCTTCCTTCGCCTTCCAGGGGGGACGGGCCGCGGCGACGCGGTTCAACCCGCTCGGCCCGTTCGCGGTGCTGGGCGGGGCGGCCGGGTTCCTGCTGCCCTGGATCTGGCTCGGGCTGGTCATGGCCCTGGTGCGCGGCTTCCGCGCCGGCCCGGCCGCTCCCGGATGGCTGTTCGCCTGGCTCGCCGTCATCCCCATCGCGCTGTTCGCCGGCATCGCGCTGTGGTCGCGCACCCCGCTGTTCCATTGGGCCATGCCGGGCTACCTGTTCCTGTTCCCGCCGCTGGGCGCCTTCCTGGCCGGCTGGCGCCCGGCCCGACGCTGGGCCATTGGCAGCGCCGTCCTGCTCGCCGTGGCCGTACTCGCCGCCATCAGCGAGGTGCGGCTCAACTGGCTCGCCGCCTTCCGGCCTGGGCTCGATCCGGGGCTGCAGGCGGTGGACCTGACCGCGCTGCGCCCGGAACTCGCCGCGCGCGGCCTGCTCGCGCAGCCGATCGCGGCGCCCAGCTGGAACGATGCCGGCAAGATCGGCTATGCACTGGGGCCTTCGACGCAGGTGCTCGTGCTGAACCAGGATGCCCGGCAGTTCGGCTTCGTCTCCTCCCCCGCCGCGGCGCTCGGCCGCGACGTGCTGATCGTCGCCCCGCGCCAGGACGAGGCGCGCATCCGCGGCACCTATGGGGGCAACTTCGCCGGCATCGAGACGCTGGCGCCCGCCCGGCTGGAGATCCCCGGCCGCGGCAGCGTGACCATCCCGCTGTTTCTCGGCCACACGCTCGGGCACTGGCCCTGAGCCCCACGACAGGAACCCGTCCCTTGCCCCTCAAAGTCATCGGCTCCGGCTTCGGCCGCACCGGCACCAAGTCGCTCAAGCTGGCGCTGGAGCAGCTTGGCTTCACCCCCTGCCACCACATGCTGGAGGTCCGCACCACGCCCGGCCAGGTGGACCACTGGCTCGCCATCAGCCGCGGCGAGAAGCCCGACTGGCACGAGGTGTTCGCGAACTTCCAGGCCGCCGTGGACTGGCCGTCCTGCAACTACTGGCGCGAGATGGCCGAGGCGTTTCCCGAGGCCAAGGTGATCCACACCACGCGGCCGTTCGAGCAGTGGTGGGGCAGCTTCGCCAAGACCATCATGGAATCGATGGTCACCGCCCCCGAGACCGATGACCCGGTGCGCCTGAAGATGCGCGAGATGACGCGCGGCATCATCACCCGCGACGTGTTCGGCGGGAAGATCGAGGACAAGGAGGTCGCCCGCGCCGCCTTCGCGCGGCGCGAGGCCGAGGTGAAGGCGGCGATCGCGCCGGAGCGCCTGCTGGTCCTCGACCCCACCGACGGGTGGGAGAAGCTGTGCCCGTTCCTCGGCGTGCCGGTGCCGGAGACACCCTATCCGTTCACCAACACCTCGGCCGATTTCCGCGCCATGATGGCGCAGCCCGGCGCGCCGACGGCGGAATCGGCGAAGGCCGCGACGCCCTGACACGCCGTGCTTGCTTCCGGGGGACGATGCCGGACATAACAGGCGCCGCAATGGAACGGAGCCGGACATGACCCCCGACCAGCGTCGTCTCGTGCGCGACAGCTTCGCCAGGGTGGCCCCGATCGCCGAGCAGGCGGCGGAGCTTTTCTACGGTCGGCTGTTCGAGCTGGACCCTGCCCTCAAGCCGCTCTTCAAGGGCGACATGAAGGAGCAGGGACGCAAGCTGATGGCCATGATCGGCACCGGCAGGCCAACGTGAACCGGCTGGAAGCCGTGGTCCCGGCGGTGCGCGAGCTGGGCGCGCGCTACGCGGCGAAGCCTACGGTGGCGTCAGCGCGACAGCTACACGACACGGTGGCTGGCGCCCTACTTCGACTCCCTGGGCCAGCCTCGGCGACGCCTTCACCCTGGCCTGCCGCGACGCCTGGGTCGCCTTCTACACCACCGTCGCCGGCCAGATGAAGCGACGCCGCCGCCACGGCCTGACGCTGGCCCCTTCGGTGGCGCCGCGCGCCTGGGCTATCCAGGGCGCGATGAGTGCGACCATCCACGCAAGCCGGCAGCAGAACCGGCGTTGGCGCCCTGGCGATGTCCGGGGCGATGGCGCTGATCATCGTCAACGACACCATGATCAAGCTGGCCAGCGAGACACTGCCGGCGGCGCAGGTGATCGGGGTGCGCGGCGTGTTCGCGACCCTC
This sequence comes from Acetobacteraceae bacterium, assembly GCA_044225615.1. Taxonomy (GTDB): domain Bacteria; phylum Pseudomonadota; class Alphaproteobacteria; order Acetobacterales; family Acetobacteraceae; genus CAIYPH01. Next base: position 3,430 of record JBGAIK010000280.1, read on the forward strand.
TGGGTGCTGGCGGCGCTGCTTGCCACCGGGCAGGCCTGGCAGCTCGGGCTGGTCGCCGAGCGGCGCACGCTGGTCCGCATGCCGCTGGCCGAGGCGACGGCGATCAACATGGCCGCCCCGCTGATCATCGTGCTGCTGGCGGTGACGCTGCTGCGCGAGCGGGTCGGCTGGCAGCGCTGGGCGGCGGTGCTGGCCGGCTTCGCGGGCATGCTGCTGGTGGTCCGCCCGGGCGCGGACGGGTTCACCTGGTGGGCGGTGCTGTGCGTCATTGCCACCGGGCTCAATGCGGTGCGCGACGTCTACACCAGGCGCATCCCCGGCCGCGTGCCGTCGCTCGTGATCACCTTCGCCACCTGCGCCGCGGTGACGCTGACCGGGCTGGCCGCGACGGCGGTGCATGGCTGGCAGGCGATGACGCTGCGGGAGGGCGCGCTTCTCGCCGGCGCGTCCGGCTTCCTGGCCGGCGCCTACTACCTGATGATCGCGGCCATGCGTCTCGGCGAGGCTTCGGTGGTGGGCGGCTTCCGCTACAGCGGCCTGATCGCCGCCGCGCTGCTCGGCTGGCTGGTCTGGGGCTGGCTGCCCGACGCGGCCGCGCTTGCCGGCATGGCGGTTCTCGCCGCGGCCGGGCTCTGGCTGCTGCGGCACGAGCGCACCCGCGCCGGCTGACCCTTTCCCTTCGCCGCGTCCTGGGTTACGGATCGTTCAGATGACGGTGGCCCGCAAGGGCTGAAACGGGAACGCGGCACCGGGCGACCGGACTCCGCGGCTGCCCTCGCAACTGTAGGCGAAGATCGCCGCCGCCCACACGCCATTGGCCCATGCGGCCGAGAAGGCGGGCGCCGGCCCCGGAATCCGGGACTTCGCGAGCCAGGAGACCGGCCGCCATCGAGAGTGTTCGCGCGCGACGGGCGAGGTGCACCGGCGCAACGGGAGAAAGACCCGCAGGCGGCAATCGCATTTGCCATAGGCGCGCCACCTGGCGTCGCCCGGCGTCCTTCGGTGGGCGCCAGCCTGGAGACCATCATGCGCCGCGCATTCCTCGCCGCCGCCCTGCTGCCCCTGCCCGCCTTCGCACAGGCACCCACCGTCACCCTCCCCCCGCTCGTGGTCACCGCCACCGGCGTTCCCACCCTGCTCGACCGCATCCCCGCCGCCGTCACCGTCATCGACCGGGCCACCATCGAGGCACGCGGCGCCGGCACCCTCGTCGAGGCCCTCGCCGGCACCCCCGGCCTGCGCGTCGTCCAGTCCGGCCCCGCCGGCGGCAACGCCTCGGTCTTCATCCGCGGCACCAACTCGAACCACGTGCTCGTGCTGCGCGACGGCATGCCGATCAACGACCCGTCCGATCCCGGCGGCCTCTACAATTTCGGCGTGGACACGCTGGCCGACGTGGAGCGCATCGAGATCGTGCGCGGCCCGATGTCCAGCCTCTACGGCTCGGGCGCGATCGGCGGCGTCATCAACCTGATCACCCGGCGCGGCGCGGGCCGGCCCATCGCCACCGTCGAGATCGCCGGCGGCCTGCCTGCTCAGCTGCGCGGCGCCGCCAGCCTCTCGGGTGCCACCGAGCGCTTCGACTACAGCCTCTCCGCCGAGGCCCGCGACGAGCGGGGCTTCGATTCCATCCCCCGGCGCCAGTCCGTCTACACCGGCGCCCGCAACCCGTTCCGCTCCGCCACCACCACCGTCAACCTCGGCGTGACCCCCGTCGAGGGCACCCGCATCGGCCTGTTCCTGCGCGCCCGCTCCTCCACCTTCCTGCTCGATTCCCAGGGCTTCCCCGCCTACGACGCCAACAGCTACCGCGGCTTCGACACCACGGTGCAGGGCCGCCTCTCGCTCGCCCACACCCTGCTCGACGGCGCCTGGCAGAGCACGCTCTCCCTCGGCCGCCTGCAATCCGATCGCCACTACAAGCAGCCGCTGGAAGCCGCCGACCCCAATTTCACCAGCTCCGACGCCCGCTACCACGGCCGCCGCACCGAGCTGCGCTGGGACAACACCATCCGCCTGCCCGATGCCGGCCCCGCCGCCGACAGCGCCCTGGTGTTCGGCTACGTCCACACCGAGGACAGCTCCCACTCATCGCTCGTCGCCAATTTCGGCGGCTTCCCCTACGCCAACACCATCCGCGCCAGCGCCACCGGCGACGCCGGCCATGTCGGCGGCCAGACCACCTTGTGGAGCCGCCTGACCCTGACCGGCGACATCCGCGCCGAGGAAGGCACCTATGGCGGCGGCGCCGCCACCTGGCGCGCCGGCGCCGTGCTCGCGGTGCCCGAGATCGCCTCCCGCTTCCGCGCCTCCTACGGCACCGCCTTCAAGGCGCCCTCGCTCTACGACCTCTTCGGCCAGGACAATTCCGGCTATGTCGGCAACCCCAGGCTCAGGCCCGAGCGCAGCGAGGGCTACGAGGTCGGCTGGGCCATCGACCTGCCCGGCGGCGGCCGCCCGGATGCCGGCACCATCGACGTCGCCTATTTCAACAACCGCATCCGCGACCTGATCCAGATCGTCTACGGCCCGGGCTTCACCAGCTCCACCAGCCAGAACGTCGCCCGCGCCCGCAGCCAGGGCATCGAGGCGTCGTTCACGATGCGCCCGGCCCCCTGGTTCGACGCCACCGTCGCCTATACCTGGACCGAGACCCGCGACCTCGCCACCCGCACCGCGCTGCTGCGCCGCCCGCACGACCAGGTCAGCGTCACCGCCCGCATCACCCCGCTCCCCGGCCTGACGGTGACGCCGGAGCTGATCTACACCGGCGCCTTCCGCGACTTCCTGATCGACGACAACG
>JBGAIK010000281.1:0-5874 GCA_044225615.1 Acetobacteraceae bacterium
CATCGCCCGCCGCGTGCAGCGCCAGGCACAGCCGCTCGTAGAACAGCTCGGCCCCGCCATGCACAGCGCCCGCCATCACCTGTGCGGTGCGGATCACGCGAGCAGCGGCTCCGCCGCCACCATCGCCGCGTCCACGTCCAGGTCGGCCATCGCCGCGCCCCGCGCCACCGCCGCCGCCGCCCGCCTGCCCGCCGGCGCGTATTCCGGCGCCGGCGTCGGCCCGAACAGCCCCAGCGTCGGGCACCCGGCCGAGGCGGCGAGATGCATCAGCCCCGAATCGTTGCCGACGAAGATCGCGCAGCGCGCCAGGCACGCCGCCGCTTCGGGCAGCGCGAGCCGCCCGGTCAGGTCGATCGCCTCGGGCAGCGCGGCCAGCACGGGTGCGGCCAGCCGCGCCTCGTACTCGCCGGGTCCCGCGAACACCGCGAACCGCGCCCCCGGCAGCCGCTCGGCGGCGATCCGCTGCGCCAGCGCCACGAACCGTTCCGGCGGCCACACCTTGCCGTCCCAGTTCGCCGTCGGCCCCAGCGCGATCAGCGGCCCGCCCGCCGGCAGCAGCCGCGCGGCCAGCGCCCGGTCCGCCTCCGCCGTCCAGGCCACCGGCAGGGGAGGGGGGCTCACCCCCAGCACCGCGGCCAGCTGCGCCGTCTTGTGCCCCGGCCGCCGCCGCATCACCGCCCGCCGCGCGGTCGGCACCAGCCAGGCCAGCGCCGAGGACCGGATGTCCACCACCAGGTCCCACCACGTGCCCACCACCTTCGCCCACAGCGGCAGCCAGTGCAGCCCGCGCATCACCTTGTCGAACACGATCAGCCGCTCGAGGTTCGGCATCCGCAGGAACACCCCCGCCGCCGCCGGCCCGCAGCACACGGTGATGCGCGCCGCCGGATGGGTACGGATCAGATGGTCCAGCAGCCCGGTCGACAGGACCGCGTCGCCGATCCGGCTGGAGGTGACGAACAGGATGCGCATCGCGTCCCGGCGATAGCACGAACCGGCGCGGGGCGGGATACACCCCGCGCCGTCAGTCCAGGATCGCCGAATGGGCGATGTTGCTGAGCGCGTCCATCCGCGCGCTGTGCACGTCCTCGGCGTGGCGCGCGCTGCTGAAGAAGGCGAACGACACGCCCGAGTCCGGGTCTCCCCAGCAATAGGACGATCCCGCCCCGCCATGGCCGAAGGTCGCCGGATGGGCCAGCGTGCCGATGCTCCGCCCCAGCTCGCTCTCGCCCCGGATATACGGCCCCATGCCGCGATGCGACGGCGCGCCGTTGTTGAGGTCCATGCGCTCGCCGGTGAAGTTGCGCGCCACGTAGGCCATCGTGCGCGGCGAGACGATGCGCCGCCCGCCAAGCTGCCCGCCCTGCACCAGCGCCTGGTAGAACGCGGCCATGCCGCGCGCGGTGCCGTAGCCGCCGCCGCCCGGCCGCCCCGCCCGGCGCGCGGCCGGGTCGCGGTCGGCGGCGATCGGCGCCATGCCCGCCGCCGGGTCGCACATGTCCACGCAGCGCGACTGGCTGGCATCCGGCACGCCGACCATGACCTCGTCGGCGATGCCGAGCTTCTCGGTCACGCGCTCGCGGATGAAGGCGCGGAAATCCTTGCCCGTCAGCTCCTCGATCACCATCGCCGCCACCCAGTGCGCCGCGGCGGGGTGATAATGCACGCGCGTCCCCGCCGGCCATTCGGGCACGAAGTCGCACACGGCTTCCCGGATGCGAACATGGTCCTCCAGCATCTCGGCCGGGATCTGCGCGCCCGGGAAGCCGGCCTGGTGGGTCAGCAGCTGCGCCAGCGTGATCTCGCCCTTGCGGTGCTTGCCGAACCCCGGCAGCACGTCGGCGATGCGGTCGCCGTAGCGCAGCACCCCGTCCTCCACCAGCGTCCACACCGCTGCCGCGGTCACCACCTTGGTGTTGGAGAACATCAGGAACAGCGACCGGTCGCTGGCCGCGCCGAAGGTGCGGAACAGCGCGAGCCGGCCGCGCCGGGCGATCGCCACCTGGGCCGCCGGATAGTCGCCGCGCGCCACCTGCCGCGCGATCGCCGCGCACAGCACGTCCAGCCGCTGCGGGTCGAGGCCCAGGCTGTCGGGGGTGGCGGCCTCCAGCGGGAAGCCCGTTGCCTGTGCGTCCATGGTCCGGTTCCTCTGCGTCATTGTTGCCGAATCTAGGCGCGAACCCGCGCCCCTACCAGAGCGGCGCCTCGTTCATGGTCGAGACATGGGCCGACACCACTTTCCAGCCGAGGCCGGGAAACCGCACCCAGGTCTGGCTCTGCCGCCCCACGAGCTCGCGCCCGCGCACCTTGAACTCCAGGTTCACGGTCGCGAGATCGCGCCCCAGGGTCAGGATCTCCAGCCGGATCCGCCGCTCCTTGATCCCCGGCCCCGGCGGGCGCGCCACGCGATGGGCATGGATGGCGGCGAAGCCGTAGCCGTTCTCCTGCATCGCATAGCGGATCGTATGCGGGCTGTCCCAGAACGTGGCATCCAGCACGTCCACGTTCTTGTCCACCAGCGCCTGCTCGTAGGTCTCGAACAGGGCGCTGATCTCGGCCACCACCTCGGGCAGGTTGGGCGTCAGGTCGGTCATCGGGCAAGCGCCTCCGCGACGGCAACGAGGGTGGCGTCGGTGCCTGGCGCACCCACGATCGAAAGCCCGATCGGCGCGCCGTCGAGCATGGCGCCGGGAATGCTGACCTGCGGCACGCCGGTCAGCCCGCCATGGCAGCACAGGCAGGTGATGCGGTCGCGCAGCGGCGTCAGCACCGGCACCGGCAGCCCCGTGCGCGGCGCCGGAAACGGCGTGGTCGGCAGGCACAGGATCGTCCCCGGCCGCAGCAGGTGGCGCATCCGCCCCCGCGCCTCCTGCCGCATCAGCGCCGCCCAGCCGCGCTCCGCCGCCGTCACCTGCGACCCGGCGATCAGCCCCGCGGCCACGGTGAAGGCCATCCGCGGATTGGCGCGCTCCACCCAGGGCCGGAACGTCTCCCACGCCTCGGCCGGCTGCAGCGTGCGCTGCGCGCGCGCCCACACCGACAGGCCCTGCGGCGCCATGATCTCCTCGCGCACACTGCCCACCAGGCCCGCAAGCCGCTCCACCATCGGCTGCAACGCCTCGGCCACGCCGGCATCGGCGAAGGCAAACGCATCGGCCGCGACCAGCAGCGTCGTGGGCAGGCCGGCGGCCGGCCCCTCGCCCAGCAGCACCGACGACACGCGCGCGAAGGTGCCCGCATCGCGCGCGAACCAGCCGGTCGTGTCGGAGCTCGGCGCCTGCGGCAGCATGCCCGAAAGGTTCAGCCGCCCATGCGTCGGCCGGATGCCGTACAGCCCGCAGAAGCTCGCCGGCACCCGCACCGACCCGCCCGTGTCGGTGCCCAGGGCCGTGTCGCACAGCCCCTGCGCCACCGCGCTCGCCGACCCGGAGGAGGAGCCGCCCGGCACCCGGTCGGGCGCGGCCGGGTTCAGCGGCGTGCCGTCGAACGGGTTCTCGCCCAGGATGCCGAGCGAGACCTCGTCGGTCACCGTCTTGCCCACCAGCGTCGCCCCGGCCTCCAGCAGCGCCTGCACCGCCCAGGCATGGCGGTCCGGCACCGGGCTGTGCCGCGCCCAGTCGTGGTTGCCGCCGCCGGTCGGATGCCCGGCCACGTCGAACAGGTCCTTGGCGGCGAAGGTGAGGCCGGCGAGCGGCCCGCCGGCGGCGCCCGCGATGCGCAGCCGCGGGCCGGGAATGAAGGGATCGGTGCTCATCGGCGGAATTGAGCGGCAGCCGGGCGCCGGAGTCGAGTCACCCCGCCCGCGCCGTCAGCGCCGCGATCAGCGACTGGCCCGCCACCCGCTCGTGCTCGGCCAGCAGCGCCGCCGCGCGCCCGATCTCGCCCGCCCCGATCGCCGCCCGGATCGCCCGGTGCTCCTCCAGCGAGCGCAGCATCCGCGCCGGGAACACCTCGAAGCCGCGATGCATCGCCGCGCTCTGCGCCCACACCGTGCCCAGCAGCTTCAGCGTCCAGCGCGAGGCCGGCGTGTCGGCCAGCAGCGTGTGGAATTCCCGGTTGAGCCGCGCATAGCCCGCCGGATCGCCGCCCGCCGCCGCCGCCGCCGCCTCCAGGTTGGCGTCGATCGCGGCCAGCCGCCCGGCATCGAAGCTCGCCCCCCCCAGCTCCAGCGCCAGCGCCTCCAGCGCGCCCCGCAGCGCATACACCTCGGCCAGCTCCTCGCGCTTGATCGAGGCGACGACCGCGCCCAGATGCGCCGACAGCGTCAGCCACCCCTCGGCCGCCAGGCTGCGGATCGCCTCGCGGATCGGCGTCTCGCTCATCCCCAGCGCCTCGGACACCTCGCGCGAGGTGAACCGGTCGCCGGCGCGCAGCTGGCCGGCCACGATCAGCTCCTGGATATGCTGGCGCGCGATGTCGGACTTGGTGCGATAGATCATCCTTCGGGCGGCTCCGTGGGCAGGGCATGGATAGCCGGCCGGATGGCGGCAGCGCAAAGCCGCGGTTGTTGCGGCGCGGCCGGTCGGGCAATCAGGGGCCATGATCCAGCTGCTGCCCCGCCTCGCCCTCGCCGCCACGCTGGCCCTGCCCGCGTTCATCATGCACGGCCGGGCGGTCGCCGAGGTGCTGATCGCCCTGGTCGACCTGCTGTTTCTGATCCAGTGCGCCTGGCGGCGGGACTGGGGCTGGCTGCGCGCCGGCTGGGTGTGGCTGGCGGGCGCCTGGTGGGCCTGGCTCGTGCTCTGCTCGCTGCCCGGCATCGGCATCGGCGGAACCAGGTCACTGGTCCAGGCGCTGGTGATCGGCCGCTTCCTGGTCTTCGTCGCCGCGCTCGAACACTGGGTGCTCGCGCAGCAGGCGGCACGGCGCTGGCTGCAATGGGTGCTCAACGCCAGCGCCCTCTACATCGCGGCCCAGACGCTGCTCCAGCTCGCCACCGGCCACAACCTGCAGGGCTACCCGCGCCGCGGCGACGGCGAGCTGACCGGCCCGTTCGAGAACCCGCGCGCCGGCGCCCCGTTCTCCCGCCTGCTGTTCCCCACCCTGCTGCCGGCGATGGCACGGCTCAACCAGGCGGCGGGGCTCGTGCTCGCGATGGCCGGAATCGGCGTGGTGGTGCTGATCGGCCAGCGCATGCCGCTGCTGCTGACCGTGCTCGGCCTCGTCGTGGCCGGCCTGCTGCTCAAGCGCCTGCGCCTCGCGGTCGCCGCGGCACTCGCTGCCGGCGCGCTGCTGCTGGCCGCCTCCGCCGTGGTGGTGCCGCCCACCTTCTACCGCCTGGTCACCAAGTTCTCCGCCCAGATGGAGAACTTCCCCGCCAGCGACTACGGCCTCATCGGCGCCCGCGCCGCCTTCATCGCCATCGACCACCCGCTGTTCGGCCAGGGCTTCGACGGCTTCCGCAACGCCTGCCCCGACCCGCGCTACCACCGCACGCTCGCCCCGTCCCGCCCCGATGGCGGCGGTGCGGCGATCTGCAACATCCACCCCCACAACCACTATCTGGAGGCGGTGACCAATGCCGGCCTCCCCGGCCTGATCCTGTTCTCGGCCCTGGTCCTCGCCTGGCTGCGCGAACTCGGCCGCGGCCTCTGGCGCGACCCGGACCCGCTGCGCGTCGGCCTGTTCGTCGCCGCGCTGATCCAGGAATGGCCCCTCGCCTCGGCCAGCGGCTTCACCGCGGTCGAGATCGGCGGCTGGTTCTTCCTCATGCTGGGGTATGGATTGGCCGTGACACGCGCAACGACCAGGGCCTAGTGTCCTGTCCCCGAAGTTCGCCATCCTTCATGGCGGACGTAGGGGTGAACAGGACACTGAAAACAAAGAGCTAGTGTCCTGTCCCCGAAGTTCGCCATCCTTCATGGCGGACGTAGG
>JBGAIK010000282.1:0-5869 GCA_044225615.1 Acetobacteraceae bacterium
TCTCGGGCGGCCAGCGCCAGCGCATCGCGATCGCGCGCGCGCTGCTGAAGGATCCGCCGATCCTGATCCTGGACGAGGCGACCAGCGCGCTGGACGCGGCGACCGAGGCGCGGGTGACGGCGGCGCTGCGCCGGCTGATGGCAGGGCGCACCACCTTCGTCATCGCCCATCGCCTGTCCACGGTGCGCGATGCCGATGAGATCCTGGTTTTCGACCACGGGCAGATCGTGGAGCGCGGACCCTACGATGAGTTGATCGCCGCCGGAGGACAGTTCTCGACACTGGTGGCGGCACAGTTGCTGCCCGGCAGGTAGAATCCGGCAAATACTCGGGCAATCGCCGTCATACGTACAATTGCGTGATTTGTGCAGCGCACACCTATCTTTTGCAATTGTGCCGGTGCGCGGCGCATGCTGCCCCGGTCAACTGGCCGGTCGCGGCTGCGGCGACCGGCCCTTCGCAAGGAGGGTGGGCCCATGACCGTTGCTGCAATCCTGAGGCACAAGGGACGCGACGTGGTGTCCGTGGCGCCGACGATGGAGGTGATGGAGCTGGCGCGCACGCTGAGCGCGCGGCGGATCGGGGCGGCGGTGGTGCAGGACGATGCGGCGCAGCTGCTGGGCATCGTGAGCGAGCGGGACGTGCTGAATGCCGTCGCCGCGAAGGGCGTGGCCGCGCTGGGGATGAGCGTGGCGCAGCTGATGACCCGGGCGATCATCACCGTGACGCCGGCGACGACGGTGGCCGAGGCGATGGAGCTGATGACGGCGGGCCGTTTCCGGCACCTGCCGGTGGTGGAGGGCGGCCGCCTCGCCGGCATCGTCAGCATCGGCGACGTGGTGAAATCCCGCCTCCAGGCGCAGGCCGGCGAGGTCGAGAGCCTGAAGGCCTATGTGGCGGGGGCCGCGTAGGCCGGGGCAGGGGAGCCGGTGCCGCGGCCGCTCAGATCGGCATGAAGCGCGACTGGCCGAAGCGGCGGCCGGCGTGGAACATGAAGTCGATCAGGGCGCGGATGCCGGGCCGGCCGGGCTGGTGGGTGATCTCGGTCAGCTCCCACAGGCGCTGCGCCGCCTCGACCGCGCCGCGGCTCTGCGGATCGTCGGGCAGCACCAGCATCACCGGCAGGGCCGGATCGTAGCCGGCGACGACCATCAGCAGGTCATAGACGGCATAGTCGACCGAGGCGGCCTCGTGCAGGATGGCGATGGGCTGGATGTCGCGCAGCAGGTCGGGCACCAGCCGCGGCTCGGCCGTGGTCACGATGCCGACGCGCAGGAAGTCGCAGATCTCGCTGATGGCCACCGACAGCGACGGTGCCGGCTCGATCACCACGATCACCGGGTTGCGCAGGGAATCGGCGGCCCTGACGCGCGCGGTCACGGGGTCGATCTGCCAGGGGTCGATTTGCGCGACATCGTCGCGGCTCCCGAACTGCATTTCATCTCTCCAGCGACGCGCCGGCGGCCGTTGTCCGGCACCGGCAGTCTCGCCCAGGGCGCTGCGCAACTGAATGATCTCTATGGCTAGCGCGGCGGCAGGCGCCGCTAGTTCTGCGTTAGGGAGCGTGATAGCGCGTTCCGGGCGATCGGCGATTGGCGCGCAGGCGCCGCTTCGCTAGCCTTTGTGCCCGCCGCGCGAGTCGGCACCCCACATCTCGGATTCCGTCACCATGAGCATCCCCTCGCAGGACGAGCAGCCTGTCCGCTTCGATCTCCTGACCGAGAATCCGGTCTACAAGCCGTTCCGCTACCCCTGGGCCTACGAAGCCTGGCTGACCCAGCAGCGCGTCCACTGGCTGCCCGAGGAGGTGCCGCTCGCCGACGACGTGAAGGACTGGCACCGCAACATCACCGACGGCGAGCGCAACCTGCTGTCGCAGATCTTCCGCTTCTTCACCCAGGCCGACGTCGAGGTGAACAACTGCTACATGAAGCACTACGCGCAGGTGTTCAAGCCGACCGAGGTGCTGATGATGCTCTCGGCCTTCTCCAATATCGAGACGGTCCACATCGCCGCCTACTCCCACCTGCTCGACACGGTCGGCATGCCCGAGCTGGAATACCAGGCCTTCCTCAAATACAAGGAGATGAAGGACAAGTTCGACTACATGCAGTCCTTCAGCGTGGACAGCAAGCACGAGATCGCCAAGACGCTGGCCGCCTTCGGCGCCTTCACCGAGGGGCTGCAGCTCTTCGCCTCCTTCGCGATCCTGCTCAACTTCCCGCGCTTCGGCAAGATGAAGGGGATGGGCCAGATCATCTCCTGGTCGGTGCGCGACGAGACGCTGCACTGCCTGTCGGTGATCCGCCTGTTCCGCACCTTCGTGGCCGAGAATCCCGAGATCTGGACCGAGGAGCTGCGCCGCGAGATCTATCTCTGCTGCGCCACCATCGTCGATCACGAGGATGCCTTCATCGACCTCGCCTTCGAGATGGGCGCGATCGAGGGGCTCGATGGCCGGCAGGTCAAGCAGTACATCCGCTACATCGCCGACCGCCGGCTCACCCAGCTCGGCCTCAACGAGCTGTTCCATGTCGAGCGCAACCCGCTGCCCTGGCTCGACGAGATGCTGAACGCGGTCGAGCACGCCAATTTCTTCGAGAACCGGGCGACCGAGTACAGCCGCGCCTCGACCACGGGCACGTGGGAGGAGGCCTTCGCCGGCAACGTGTTCAGCACCGGCCAGCCGGAGGGCGCGCTTCCGCTTCCCGGCTGATCGCGGCTTGCCCACCGGCGCCGGCATCGCCAGATTGCCCGCATGTTGAAGATCATTCGCTGGCTGGCCTACGCGCTGATCGGGCTGGCCGTCATCGGCTGGGCAGCGGCCTGGCTGCGCCCCGACCTGTTCGAGCGCGCGGTGCGCCAGGTGACCGCGGGCGCGGCCGGGGTGGCCGTGCCGGGCGGCGTGTCGGTCGGCGGGCCGTTCACGCTGGTCGACACCGAGGGCAGGACCGTCACCGACAAATCCTATGCCGGGCGGTTCATGCTGATCTATTTCGGCTATACGTTCTGCCCCGACGTCTGCCCCACCGAGCTGCAGGCGCTGGCCGGGGCGCTGGATATCCTGGGGCCGGCCGCGGACGGCATCGTGCCGCTTTTCGTGACCATCGACCCGCAACGTGACACGGTGCAGACTCTGGCGGAATATGTGAAGCTGTTCCATCCGCGGCTCGTCGGGCTGACCGGCACCGACGCCCAGATCGCCGCGGCCGCCCGCGCCTATCGCGTCTACTATGCCAAGTCGAACCCGAAGGACAGCAGCAGCTACCTCATGGACCATTCATCCTTCATCTACCTGATCGGTCCCGACGGCAGCCTGCGCGCCCTGTTCCGCCCGGGCGCCTCGCCCAGGGAACTGGCCGACGGCATCCGCGCGAAGCTCGCGGGCTCATGAGTTTCCGCCCCGCCACCCCCGTGCTCCGGACCTGGCCATGAGCGAAAGCGACGACGCCCCGCGCGAGCTGACCGCCACCGGCGCGCCGCGCTACAGCCGCCGCCTGTCCGACAAGATCCTGATCGCCTTCCACCAGGCCTGCGACCAGTCGGATTTCGAGATCGCCGAGCAGTTGCTCCATATCCTGGAGCTGATGCTCAAGCGCCGACCGGTGACGACCGACACCAACCGCCGGCGCAGCATGGAGAGCCTGGTCGCCGCGCATGAGCGGCTCTGGCACCTGCGGCATCCGACCGACGAGCCGCAATAGGCGTCAGTCCCAGCCGAGCCCGGCGCCGTCGCGCAGCACGGCCTCCGCCTCCGCGGTGTAGCCGCCGCCCCTTGCGTGCAGGACGAGGCCGGGGAGCAGGCGAAATCCGGCGCGCCCGCCCTTGATGCCGCGCAGCAGCACCAGCCTGGCCGGGGCGCCGGCTGCGGCAGTCCCGCGCTGCTGCCGCTGTGGCCGCATGCCGGCGGCGGCGAAGGCGGCCAGGCAATCGGGCACGGTGGCGGCGGCGGTGACGAAGGTGAGCGTGCCCTGTGTCGCAGCGGGCGGGCCAGCGCCCCGGCCCAGGCGGCGAACAGGCCGGCGGCGGCGCGTTTCGCGGCCTCGCGACCGGCATCGGGAGAGGCGGTGCCGGCGCCGTGCCAGGGCGGGTTGGCCATGGCGTGATCGAACGGCCCGGCGCCGCGCCTGGCGGTGAGGTCGGCGGCCTCGAAGTGCAGCCCGGCGAAGCCGTTGGCGGCGGCGTTGCGGGCGGCCAGCGCCGCCAGCGCGGGGTCGCGCTCCAGGCCCAGCCCCGCGATGGCGGGCAGGCGGGCGGCAAGACAGAGCAGGGCGGCGCCGGCGCCGCTGCCGCCTTCCAGCACGCGCGCCCCGGGTCGGGCCGGGATGCTTGCGGCGAGCAGCACCGGCTCGATCCCGGTGCGATGGCCGCTCGCCGGCTGGGCATGCGCGACCCGGCCGCCCAGCAGCGTTCCCGCGGTCTCGCCGCTCACGCCTCGCCGGCCTCGCGCAGCACGGTGCGGGCGCGCTCCTCGTCCTGGGCTGCGACGACCAGGCGGCGCGGGATGGCGCCGATGCTGCCGTCGACGGCGCTCGCGAAGGCATCGAGCACCTGGCAGCCGATCCCCGCATCGCGCAGCAGCGCGGCAAGGAAGCTCAGCCGCACCGGGTCGTTGGTCTGCAGGATGGCGCGCATCGGCGAAGTGTCGCGCGGAATGCGGATGGCCGGAAGCCCCGCCCCGCCGCCGCCTGCATCGCCGGGCGGGGCCGCTTGCCTTGCCCTGGCAGGGTCGCGCCGATATGTTGCGGTGCATCGCATGCGCCATTGTCCGGGAGACTGCATGGGCGTCGTCGCCAGCCTGCCACCGACCCTGCCGGGCGCCGACGCCGCCGGCGAGGACGCGCTTGCGGGTCTGGTGCGGCTGGTGCAGGCCGATCTGGAAGCCTGCAACCGCGCCATCGTCGCCCGGATGGAGAGCCCGGTCGCGCTGATCCCGCAGCTTGCCGCCCATCTGGTCGCGGCCGGCGGCAAGCGCCTGCGCCCGCTGCTGACGCTGGCGGCCGCGCGGATGTGCGGCTATTCCGGGCAGCGCCACGTGAACCTGGCTGCCTGCGTGGAATTCATCCACACCGCGACCCTGCTGCACGACGACGTGGTGGATGAAAGCCTGCTGCGCCGCGGCCTGGCCAGCGCCAACGCCGTGTTCGGCAACAAGGCTTCGGTGCTGGTCGGCGATTTCCTGTTCGCCCGCGCCTTCCAGCTCATGGTGCAGGACGGCTCGCTCAGGGTGCTCGACATCCTGTCCTCCGCCGCGGCCACCATCGCCGAGGGCGAGGTGCTCCAGCTCGTCACCCAGAACGACCTCTCCACCACCGAGGACCGCTATCTCGACGTGATCAAGGGCAAGACCGCCGCCCTGTTCGCCGCCGCCTGCCAGGTCGGCGCCGTCGTCGCCGGGCAGCCGGCGGCGGAGGAGGCGGCGCTGGCCGGCTTCGGCATGAAGCTCGGCATCGCCTTCCAGCTGGTGGACGACGCGCTCGACTACGCGGCCGACCAGGCCACCCTGGGCAAGACGGTCGGCGACGATTTCCGCGAGGGCAAGATCACCCTGCCGGTGCTGGCCGCCTACGCCGCCGGCGACGCCGGAGAACGCGAGTTCTGGCGGCGGACCGTGGGCGAGGGCGTGCAGGACGAAGCCGATCTCGACCGCGCCATGCGGCTGATCGCGCGCCACGGCGCAATCGCCGCCACGCTCTCCCGCGCCGCGTCCTTCGCGGCCGAGGCCAAGGCGGATCTGGCGGTCTTCGCCGACACGCCATTGCGGCGCAGCCTGCTCGCGGTTGCCGACTTCACGGTCAGCCGGGCACGGTAGCTTGGAGCGTTGTCGTTGCAGGCAGAACGCCGGAAAGCGTGAATCACGCGATCAAAC
>JBGAIK010000283.1:0-5872 GCA_044225615.1 Acetobacteraceae bacterium
GACCGCCCCTCGCTTTGGGCACGCCCGCCGCAATCCGCCGTCCAGGGCGCGGTGGCCGCGAACGGTGACGTCTACGTGCTGTCCCGCAGCGCCACGCCGGTGACGATATTCGACGCCGATGGCGCCTTCATTAGCGCCTGGGCGGGGGTTTCCTTCACGCCCTTCGTGCATGGCATCCGCATCGCGCCGGACGACAATGTCTGGATCACCGATTCGGGCGCGCATGTGGTGCAGGAATTCACCCCGGATGGCCGCCTGCTGCGCAGCTTCGGCTCGCCCGAATTCCCGGCCCCGACCCTTGGCGGCAAGCCGTTCAACATGCCCACGGGCATCGCCTTCGCGCCCGATGGCGGCTTCGTGGTCTCGGACGGCTACGGCAACCGGCGCGTCCACCGCTTCGGCCCGGACGGCGGGCTGCGCCAGTCCTGGGGCGAGGCGGGCACCGGGCCGGGGCAGTTCTCGACGGTGCATTACGTCGAGATCGACGCGGCGGGCCGCATCTACATCGCCGACCGCGAGAACGACCGCATCCAGATTTTCGACCCGGACGGCACCCATCTCGCCGACTGGACGGGGTTCACCATGCCGTTCGACCTCGCCATCGGCCGGCGCGAGATCGTGGTCGGCGCCGGCGACGGGCTGACCGTGTGGTCCCATGCCCGCAAGCTGCTGGCCCGGTTCGGCAACGACACGCCGGTGCCGGGTGCGTTCAAGATCCATGGCGTGTGGCTGGATGCGGCGGAGAACATCCATGTCGCGCATTTCGACCGCACGGTGAGCAAGCTGACGCGTTTCTAGCAAGGAAGCAGATTCACCACAGAGGCACAGAGAAGCAAGGAAGCACGGCATACCTTCCCTGTGCCTCCGTGTTTCCGTGGCCAATCCTTGCTTCCTTACTTTCCCTTCAAGGACCCCACCATGATCGGCGCCCCCTTCGGTTCACTCGACACCCCTCGCCTGCTGGTCGATCTCGATGCGCTGGACCGCAACGTGGCGCGGATGATGGCGACATTCAGTGCGCACAAGGTGAACTGGCGGCCGCACACCAAGGGCATCAAGCTGCCGGCGATCGCGCACAAGCTGATCCGCGCCGGTGCCATCGGGGTGACCTGCGCCAAGCTCGGCGAGGCCGAGGTGATGGCCGCGGCTGGCGTGCAGTCCATCCTGATCGCCAACCAGATCGTGGGCGAGGAGAAGATCGCCCGGCTGGTCAACCTGCAACGCCACGCCGAGGTGATGCCGAGCGTCGATTCGGCGTCCAACGTGGCCGCGCTCGGCGCGGCGGCGGTGAAGGCGGGCGTGACCCAGCCGGTGCTGATCGAGGTCGATACCGGCATGCAGCGCAGCGGCGTGGCCCCCGGGGCCGCGGCGGTGGCCATGGCGCAGCTGGTCGCGGCCACGCCGGGGCTCGCGCTGCGCGGGCTGATGGGCTGGGAGGGGCACGTGGCCGGCATGCCGGCGGGGGCGCAGAAGCGCGCCGCCGCCGCGGCCGCGGTGGGGCAGCTGACCGCCAGCGCCGATGCCTGCCGGGCGGCGGGGCTGGCGATCGACATCGTCTCCTGCGGCGGCACCGGCACCTATCCCTACACCGCCGAACTGCCCGGGGTGACCGAGATCCAGGCGGGCGGGGGCATCTTCCACGACCTGACCTACGCCAGCTGGGGCATCGAGAACGAGTTCGCGCTGACCGTGCTGGTGACCGTGATCAGCCGGCCCACGCCGACCCGCGTGATCGTGGATGCCGGGAAGAAGACCTTTTCCAGCGACGCGACCGCGCCGCGCGCGACGATCGCGGGCGCCTCGCCGCTGCGGCTGTCGGCTGAGCATGGGACGTTCGATCTTGCCGCGCCGTCGGATACGCCCGCGGTGGGCGACCGGCTGGCCTGCATCGTCGGCTACAACGACACCACGGTGCACCTGCACGAGACGCTGGTCGGCACCCGCAGCGGCGCGGTGGAAATCGTCTGGCCGCTGCTGGGGCGCGGCAAGCTGCAGTAGTTCCCAATCCCGACAGTCCGTGCCTACCATTGCGCCACGCACCGGAGACCCGACAATGTCCGCCAATCCCTATGCCACTCTCGGCGTCCGCCCGTTCATCAACTGCTGCTCGGTCCGCACGCTGCACGGCGGCAGCCTGATGCTGCCCGAGGTGCGGGAGGCCGTGGCGGCGGCGTCGCGCCAGTTCGTGAACCTGGACGAGCTGATGGAGGCGGCCTCGGCGCGGCTGGCCGAGCTGACCGGGGCGGAATGGGGCATCGTGACCTGCGGCAGCGCGGCCGCGGTGGCGCTGGGCACCGCCGCCTGCGTGGCCGGCAACGATCCGGTGAAGATGCTCAGGCTGCCCTTCACCGAGGGCATGCCGAACCGGGTGATCATGCCGCGCAACCAGCGCTTCGCCTATGACCAGGCGATCCGCATGATCGGCACCCATATCGTCGAGATCGACGACCGGGCCGGGCTGATGGCGGCGCTGCAGGAGCCGGTGGCGATGGTGGCCTTCCTTGGCACCCATGAGCACCATGCCTCGATCCGCATGGAGGAGATCGTCTCGGTCGTGAAGCCGCTCGGCATTCCGATCATGGTCGATGCGGCGTCGGAGCATCTGGTGAACCCCTCGCCGTGGCTGGTGCGCGGGGCGGACCTGGTGATCTACAGCGGCGGCAAGTTCCTGCGCGGGCCGCAGACCTCGGGGCTGCTGCTGGGGCGCAAGGACCTGGTGCAGGCGGCGTGGCGCAACGCCTCGCCGCACCAGGCGCTGGGGCGGCCGATGAAGGTGTCGAAGGAGGACATCGTCGGGCTGGTGACCGCGGTGGAGTACTGGTTCAAGCGCCGCGACGTCGCCGCCGAGCAGCGGCGCTGGCAGGGCGACCTGGACGTGATCGCGGGCAAGCTGGGCGGCGTGGCGACGACGGCGGTGGTGGAGCCGGAGGGCGTGGAGCGGGTGCCGCGGCTGCGGGTGAGCTGGGATGCCGAGCGGACCGGGATGGACGGCCAGGCGCTGCGGCTGAAGCTGATGGAGGGCTCGCCGCGCATCATGCTGGACGACAACTCGGCGCGCGCGAACTCGATCGAGGTGGACCCGTTCCAGCTGCAGCCGGGCGAGGCCGCGCAGGTGGGCGATGCGATCGCGGTGGCGCTGTCGGCCAACGCGCCGCCGGCCCGGGCGGGCGCGCCGGTGACGGCGAAGGTGGCGGGCGAATGGGAGCTGACGGTGCGCTTCATGCACGGCAGCCGCACCCACCGGCTGCGCATCGGCCAGGATGGCACCGCGCTGAGCGGCAGCCATGAAAGCCCCGAGTTCAGCGGCGCGGTGACCGGCAGCCTGACGCCGGGCGGCATCGCCTTCAACTTCATGCTGCGCTACGAGGGCAGCAACATCGCCTACCAGTTCGACGGCAAGGTCGCCAACGACGCGATGGACGGGACGGTGAGCTTCGGCACGTCGAGCGACCACCATGGCGGGCCGGTGAACCTGGCGCAGTTCGGATCAGGGAGCTGGGCGGCGAAGCGGGTGGCCTGATTCGCGCGCGGCGCGTGTAACGCGCGCCGCCGCCGCGGGACCTCCTGGCAAGGATGCCAGGAGGCCTGCATGCCCGAAGACCCGCGCGGACTTCCCCTTACCACCGCGAGCCCGGAGGCCGCCGCACGGTTCGAGCAGGCGCTGACCGCGTTCCTGGCGCAGCGCGCCGAGTTCGGGCCGTTGCTGGCCGAGACACTGGCGCTCGACCCGGGCTTCGTCGCCGCGCGGTGCCTCGCCGGCTTCGCCCAGCTGCTCGGTGCCCGCCGGCCGATGGTGGCCGAGGCGGGGGTGCATCTGGAACAGGCGCGCATTGCCTGGGTGCAGGGGGGTGGCACCGGGCGCGAGGCGGCGCTGATCGCGGCACTCGCGGCCTGGCACGATGACGGCGACATGGAGCGTGCCGCCGCCCTGCTCGACGGGGCCTGCGCGCCGCACGACCTGCTGCTGCTGCGCCTGGCCTATGCCATCCGCTTCATGCTCGGCGACGCCGTGGGCATGCGCCGGTCGATCGAGGCCGCCCTGCCCGCCTGGACGCCTGGCCTGCCCGGCCATGCCTTCCTGCTCGGCTGCCACGCCTTCACGCTCGGCGAGACCGGCGAGCCGCGCCGGGCGGCCGAGATCGGGCAGGCCGGCTGTACCGCCGAGCCGCGCGGCCCATGCGGTGGCCCATGCGCTGGGCGCGCTGCGCCGCCCGCGCGAGGGCATTGCCTGGATCACCTGGCTCGCCCCGCACATGGATGGCGGCGGCAGCTTCGTGCGCCACATCCACTGGCATCGCGCGCTGTGCCATCTGCGCCTGGGCGAGGCCGAGGCCGCGCTGGCGCTGTTCGACCAGCGCATCAGCGGGCCCGACTGGACCGACGTGCGCGACGTGCTCAACGCGGCCTCGCTGCTGTGGCGGCTGCAGGCCGCCGGCGTTGCGCCGGGCGGGCGCTGGGCGGCGCTGGCCGACGTCGCGGAGGCGCGGATCGGCGAGCATTGCTGGAGCTTCGCCGATTTGCACTACGCGATCGCGCTGGCCGGCGACGGGCGCGGCGATGCGCTGTCCGCCATGCTGAAATCGATCGAGGCCCGCGGCCGGCGTGGCGACACGCAGGCGGTGGTGCATCGCGAGGTCGGGCTGGCCACGGCGCGCGCGGCGGCGGCGATGGCGGCGGGCGAAAGCGGGATCGCCGCGGCGCTGTTCGCCGAGGTTCCGGCACAGACGCACCGCCTGGGCGGCAGCATCGCCCAGCGCGACCTGCTGCGGCAGATGCGGGCGCATGCCGAGCAGAACGCCGTCGGCGCCGGGACGGTCATGCAGCAAGGCAGCTGAACAAAGAGGCAGCGAGGGGCGAGGAGGATTTGTCCAATCTTCTCGCTGCCTCGCTGCCTCGCTTGCCTCGCTGCCGCTCTGTTCGACTTTCTGCCGCGTTCAAGCCGCGTTCCGCACCGTCGTGAACAGGGCCGCGATCTTCCAACCCTCGGGTGTCGCCACGAACAGGGCGCTGACCAGGAAGTCGGTCACCGCGACGCCGTGGGCGGCCGAGCCGATGGCCAGCGACAGGGGGAGATGGAGATAGGCGGCGCCCGCTGCCACCTCCACCACCACGGCGCGGTCGAGCTCGGGCCGCACCTCCCAGGTTTCGGCCTGCTGGTAGCGGGACATGCGGGCGAGCATCGTCTCGCGGCCCCAGAAGCTCTGGCCGTTGCTGACCCACAGGAAGCGGTCGGAATCGAGCAGCAGGGCACGCACGGCCGGGATGTCGCGGGCGTTCTGGGCGGCGGCGAAGCGGACATAGGCGGCGCGGACCTGCTGCGCGGTGTCGGCGCTGGCGGGGGCGGCGAGCAGCGCGGCGCCCAGCCCCAGCGCGAGGGTGCGGCGCCTCACGACACCGCCTCCACGGGCGCGGTCTCGTGCAGGACGAAGCCCTCGATCGGGTCGAACGGGTCGTTCCAGGGCTGGCGGACGAGCACCCGGCGCATGTCGGAGAGGCCGGCGGCCCAGCGGGCGGCGACGCCGGCGCGGCTGAAGTCGATGTCCTTGGTGTGCGCCTCGCCCGGCAGGGCCGGCGCCACGACGCGCACCACGTGCATCCGCGTCAGGCAGCCATAGCCGGCCAGCTCCTCCACCGCCTCGGTCTGCCGCAGCTCGGGCGGCAGCTTGCGGGCCAGCTCCGAGATCACGTGCCGCAGCCGGTGCAGCTCGCGCTGGCGGCGGATGTGGCTGACCGCGCGGCTGGAATACTGCACGTCCTTGTGGCGGTTCATCACCTCGGCGATGGTTCCGGGCTCGGGGCCGTCGGGGTTCCAGATATGGACCGCGAAGACGACCGAGCTGCGGCGCGGATAGTCGTCGAACACCGCCTCCAC
>JBGAIK010000284.1:0-6893 GCA_044225615.1 Acetobacteraceae bacterium
GCAGCGCCATCAGCACGATGCCGATCACCGCGAACACCGGCAGCCGCCGCGCGAACAGCGCCGCGCGCCCGTGCAGCAATCCGGCCGACCACCATGCCATGCCGAGCAGGATCACGGCGAAGAAGGGAATGGCCAGCAGCTTCGGCGGCGCCTGCAGCCACATCGCGACCTGCGCCGGGATGGCGTAGATCCACACGATCAGGGGCGGGTTGACCTCCACCAGGTCCTCGTAGAGCCGCTGCCCGCCCAGCCACTTGCGCGCCACGTACAGCAGCCAGGCCACGTCGTCCTTCAGCGGGGAGCGGATCGCGGTGATCAGCACCGCCGCCGTCACCAGCGCCAGCACCAGCGCGGCAACGATGCCCGCGAGCGAACCGTCGGGCAGCCGGGAAATCCGCGCGCGCGTGCTCATGCGGTGCTCAGCAGCCTCGGGCGGTAAGGGAGGGAAGGGTCATCGAACCTGTCCGGATCACGCGCATGTGTGTGTTACGTCAGAGTAAACGGACTCGCCAGACGTTCATATGTAACGGAGAATTGCAGTCCGCGGGACCGATCCCGCGGAATGAGATATCGCACCCGACCTGGGCGGAATCATGGCGCCCGGTGCGCAGGTCGGGCGCCCTAGTCGAGCGTCGCCAGCAGGGCAGCCATCAGCCGGCCGCGCCACACCAGGCTGTCGACCAGGATGTGCTCCTCCAGCGTATGGGCGCCGGCGCCCTGCACGCCCAGCCCGTCCAGCGTGGGAATGCCCATCGCGCCGGTGAAGTTGCCGTCGGAGCCGCCGCCGGCGCTCTGGTGCGGCAGGGCATGGCCGAGCGATTGCGCGATCCGCTCGGCCCGGGCGTGCAGGGCGAGCACCTTGGCATCCGGCTCCCAGACCGGGCGCGTCACGCCGCGCGTCACCTTGAACTGCACGTCGTTGCCGGTGGGGCGCAGCGCCAGCATCGCGGCCACGCCGCGGTCCAGGTCCTCCTGCCGCTTGGCCATCGACAGCGCCTCGCCGGTGCAGGTGGTGGTCACGCAGTTCACCCACTGCCCGCCATGGATGACCCCGACCGAGAAGGTGCAGCTCTCGGTCGTCATGTCCTCGATGGCGATCAGCTGGCGGGCCATCTCGCGAATGGCGGAGCGGCCATCGGCCAGCCGCGCCCCGGCATGGCTCGGCTTGCCGGTGGATTCCAGGTTGAAGCGGGCGATGGCGTAGCGCCCGGTCACCACGCCGCCATCGGGCCGTGCCGGCTCGGGGACCAGCACGTATTTGTGCCGCGCGGCCTCGGCCTCGATCAGGTCGCGGGTGGAGGGGCTGCCGACCTCCTCGTCCGAGGTGAACAGCACGGTCACCGGCAGCTTCGTCGCGATGCCGGCGCGGGCAAGCTGGCGGATCGCTTCCAGCGACAGGTAGTTGCCGCCCTTCATGTCGCAGATCGCCGGGCCGTAGCAGCGCGCGCCGTCGCGCCGCCAGGGCAGGGCGGCCAGCGTGCCCACGGGATGCACCGTGTCCATGTGCCCCATCACCAGGATGCCCGGCCCCTGGCCCGCGTGCGGGAAGCTGGCCCGCACGCAGTCGCCGAAGCCCATGCGCCCGGCGACGCGCTCGACGCGGGCGCCCATGATGGCGAGGTCGCGGCCGGCCAGGTCCATCATCCGGTTGACCGCGCCGGCATCGAAGGTCGGGCTTTCGCACTCCACCCACGGGCGCAGCCCGGCGAGCATCGCGTCGGCGTCGAAGGGCAGGGCGGTCGGGTCCATGGCGGTTCCTTCAGGCGAGGCCGAGATAGGCCGATTTCAGCGCGGGATCGTCGGCCAGGGTGGCGGCCGGGCCGGACAGTGCCACGCGCCCATGCTCGATCACATAGGCGCGGCCGGCAATGGCCAGCGACTGCACCACGTTCTGCTCCACCAGCAGGATCGACAGCCCTCACCGTGCAGCCGGGCGATCAGGGCGAACAGCTGGTCGGTCAGGATCGGCGACAGGCCGAGCGAGGGCTCGTCCAGGATCAGCAGCCGCGGCTCGGCCATCAGCCCGCGGCCGATGGCCAGCATCTGCTGCTCGCCGCCGCTCATCGAGCCGGCAAGCTGCGACTGCCGCTCGCCGAGCCGGGGGAAGATGTCGAGCACGCGGGCCAGGTTGCGCGCCCGGCCGGCGCGCCCGCGCAGGAAGCCGCCCAGCAGCAGGTTGTCCTTCACCGTCATGTCGGGGAAGACGCGCCGCCCCTCGGGCACATGGATCAGCCCGGCGCGGACGATGGCGTCGTGCCCGGCCGTGGTGATCTCGGCGCCGTCGAAGCTGATGCGGCCCCGGGTGGGACGGATCAGGCCCGACAGCGCCCGGTTCAGCGTCGTCTTGCCCGCCCCGTTGGCGCCCAGCACGGCCACGATCTCGCCCGCGCCGACGTCGAGCGCGATGCCGTTCAGCCGCGAACGGGCCGTAGCCAGGCATGGAGGCTGCTCACCTGGAGCAGCGGGCTGCTCACCTGGAGCAGCGGGTCGCGCACCTCAAGCATGGGCGAGCCGTGCGGCCGCGCCATGGCCCAGATAGGCCTCGATCACCGCCGGGTCGTCGGCGATCTGCCGCGGCGTGCCCTGGGCGATCAGCGCGCCCTCGGCCAGCACGTAGACATGGCCCGCCAGGGCCGCGACCGCCTGCATGATGTGCTCGATCAGCAGGATCGTCGCGACCCCGCGGCGATGCCGCGGATCATGGCGACGATCTCGGCGATCTCGGCCGGATTGAGCCCGGCCATCACCTCGTCCAGCAGCAGCAGGCGCGGGCCGGTGGCGAGCGCGCGCCACTTCCAGCCGCTTGCGCCCCGCCACCGTCAGCGCCGCGGCCGGCCGGTCCAGCAGCGGCCCCAGGCCCAGCCGCGTCCCCACCTCCCGTGCCCGTGCCGTCGCCGCCGCGCTGTCGGCCGTGCGCAGATAGGCGCCGACGCGGATGTTCTCCAGCACCGAGAGCCCGGCGAAGGGCTGGGTGATCTGGAAGGTGCGCACCATGCCGCGCGCGGCGATCAGGTCCGGCCGCAGGCCGGTGACGTCCTGCCCCGCGAGCCGCACCCGGCCCGCATCGGGCCGGATGAAGCCCGCGATCATGGCGAAGCAGGTCGTCTTGCCCGCCCCGTTCGGCCCGATCAGCGCGGTGATGCTGCCGGCCGCCACGTCCAGGTCCACCGCCCGCACCGCCTGCAGGCCGCCGAACCGCCTGGACAGGCCGCGCACCTCAAGCACGGCGCAGCATCCCGGCGATGCCGCGCGGCAGGGCGGCGACGATGACCAGCAGCAGCGCGCCGTAGAGCATCGGCGCGAAGCCGGGCGCGGTGATGAAGCTGCGCGAGCCGTCGGCGATGGCGTGCAGCGCCAGCGCCCCCAGCACCGGCCCCCACAGCGTGCCGGCACCGCCGATCATCGCCACCAGCAGCATCTCCACGCTGCGCTCCACGCTGAAGGCGATGGTGGGGTCGATGTAGAGATAGGTCTGCGTGTAGACCACGCCGCCCAGCGCGGTCAGCGCGCCGGACAGCGCGAGCGCCAGCGTCTTGGTCCGCACCAGATCGACGCCCAGCGCGCGCGCCGCATCCTCGTTCTCGCGCAGCGCGATCAGCCGCGCCCCGAAGCGCGAGCGCGTCAGCCAGGCGGCGCAGCCCATGGCCAGCAGCAGCAGCGCCAGCACCAGCGCGTATCCCGCGCGGCGGTCGGCGAACTGGAAATTGGCCGCGCCGAGCCCGAGCGGAATGTTGATGCCCAGGCCGCCGCGAGTGAAGTCCAGGCTGTTCGCCAGCACCCGGAACGCCTCGGCGAAGGCCAGCGTCACCAGCGCGAAGTAGCTGCCGCGCAGCCCGGCGCGAAACGCCGAGGCGCCGATCGCCGCCCCCACCGCCGCCCCGCACGCCGCCGCCAGCGGCAGGCCGAGCCACGGGTTCCATCCCCACCGCGTCTGCGCGATCGCACCCGCATAGGCGCCGGTGCCGAAGAACACCGCATGGCCGAAACTGGTCAGCCCGCCGAACCCGCCGGCGATGTTCCAGCACTGGCCAAGGAAGGCGGAGAAGGCCGTGAGCATGGCGATGTTCACCATACCCTGCGAAGGCAGCGCGAAGGGCACCAGCGCGAGCAGGACGATGACGGCGACTTTCATGATGACTGCCGTGCCGCGGCCAGCGCTTCAGGATGAACAGAGCGACGGCGAGACCGCGAGAAGGGAAGTGCGGAAAGACCGCTTCTCGCGGTCTCCCTGCCTCGTTGTTCAACTGCTTCCTTCACCGCGCCGCCCCGAACAGCCCGGTCGGCCGCAGCAGCAGCACCGCGATGAACACCAGGCTGATCCCGATCGGCCCCAGCGACTCGCCCAGCAGCAGCCCGCCCAGGCTCTCGGTCACCCCGATCAGCAGCCCGCCCACCAGCGCGCCCGGGAAGCTGCCCATGCCGCCGAGCACCACGATGGTGAAGGCCACCAGCACGAACACGCTGCCGACATGCGGCGAGACGAAGAACGACGGCAGCAGCAGGCACCCCGCAGCCCCCAGGCAGGCGATCCCGATGCCGTAGGCCAGGGCGAACACGCGCTCCGGAACTATGCCCATCAGCCGCGCGCCCTCCGGCTCCTTCGCCACGGCGCGGATCGCGCGGCCGGTGTCGGTCAGCGCCATGAACGCCCACAGCAGCCCCGCCAGCCCCAGCGACACCGCGCAGGCGATCACCTTCGGCACCGACAGCAGCAGCGGCCCGACCTCCCACATCGCGTAGGTCAGCGGCGTCTCGATCTGCCGCGTGTCGCCGCCGAACAGGAACAGCGCCAGGTTGTCGAGCACCACGGCGACCCCGAGCGTCGCCATCAGGATCGCCCGGTCCTCGCCGCGCGAGACCCGCCCGATCACGAACCGGTACAGCGCCCAGCCGAGCACGAACATCCCGCCCGCCACCAGCGGCAGGGCAGGGTAGGGGGGAATGCCCGCCTTCTCCGCCAGCAGCCAGGCGGCGAACATCGCCACCATCAGCAGCGATCCATGCGCGAAGTTGACGATGTGCAGCACGCCGTAGATCAGCGTGAGGCCGAGCGCCACCAGCGCATAGACGCCGCCGATCAGCAGCCCGTTGGCCAGGGCTGCCGCGTAGATCTCCGTCAACTCAGGCCTTGGGGCGCGGGAACACCGCCGTCGCATCGGCGAACTGGTCCGGCCAGATCACCTTCATGTCGCCCTGCTGGATCTGCAGCGCCACCGGATGGGCGCCCGAATTCTGGCCGCTGGTGAACTTCGTCGGCCCGTAGGGCATGAAATGGTCGGACAGGGTGGAGGCCTCCAGTGCGGCGATCGCCTTTTCCTTGTCGGCGCTGCCGGCGCGCTCCCAGGCATCGGCCAGCAGCCGCACCGCGAAATAGCCGAACGGGATTTCCCAGGAATAGAACTGGCCGCTGTCCTCCACGCGCTTGCGGAAGGCCAGCGCGGCCGGGTTCTTCGGATTGTGCCAGTGGTTGAAGTCGATCATGTTCTCGGCGACCTGCGGCGCCTCCTTGGCGAATTTCAGGTTGAACCCGCCGCCCGAGATCGAGAAGGTCGAGACCAGCTCGACGCGCTGCTGCACCAGGGTGCGCGCCAGCAGCACGTATTCGTTCTCGTAGTTCGAGATCAGCACGATGTCGGGCTTCTCGGCCTTGATGCGCAGCACGATGTTGGTGAAATCGCGCGTGGGCGTGGCATGCGGCAGCATCGCCTTCACCTCGATGCCGATCTTGGGCAGCCCGGCCGCCTGCAGCTTGGCGGAGTTGGTGCCGAACTCGCTGTCCTCGTGCACCACCACCGCGGTCTTGGCGGGCGAGCCGGCCTTCTTGTTGAGCGCATCGAGTGCCGCCATCGCATCGGCGGTGGCGGTGGAGTTGTTGGGGAAGAAGCGGAACGTGTTCTTCAGCCCGCGCGTGGTCAGCGCGTCCGCGATGCCGCTGTCGATGGCGAACGGGATGTTGTACTTGGCCGCCGCCTGGGTGGCGGCGAGCCCGAGCGCCGAGGCGAAGCAGCCGGTGAAGCCGGCCGCGCCGGCCTCGGCCATCTGGTCCACCAGCTGGGTCGCGATCTCCGGCCGCCCCTGGGCGTCGCCCAGGATCGCCTCCAGCTTGGCCCCGCCCATGGACTTGATGCCGCCGCCGGCGTTGACGTCGGCGATCGCCAGCGTCCCGCCCAGCCGGCAGCGCTGGCCAGCGCCGGCCAGCGCCCCGGTGACGGGATGGATCAGCCCGACTTTTATCGCGGCCGGCTGCGCGCCGGCCACGAGCGGCATCGCAAGCGTGGCGGCGCCGGCGGCCATGGCGCTGCGGCGGGTCATGCGGGTCATCGCGGTCTCCCTGGTTTTTCTCTCCCCGCCGCTATAACGCGGATCGCGGCATGTGTGCAGCGGGGGCGGCGGCGGATGGAGCTTTGGCAGGACTTCCTCGCGGCACCGTCATCGGCACGGCCGTGGCGTGAGAGTTACGACGCGCCGATGCCCGATGGCAGCTTCCTGCGCCTGCCGCTGCGCGATTTCGGCGAGACCGCGGTGGCCGGGCTGATCGCCAACCAGGCGAGCTTCGCGGTGGCCGACCGGCTTGCCGGCTGGATCGCGGCGCGCGCTGCGCCGTTCGCGCCGGAGGTCGTGGTGGGGTTGCCGACGCTCGGCCACGTGTTCGGCGCCGGCATTGCCCGGGCGTTGGGCCATGCCAACTGGGCGGCGCTGGGGACGTCGCGCAAGCTCTGGTACGACGAGGCGCTGTCGGCGGAGCTGCGCTCCATCACCTCGCCCGGCGGGGGGCGGCGATTGTGGCTCGATCCGCGGCTGCTGCCACGCCTGGCGGGGCGGCGCATCCTGCTGGTGGACGACGTGATCAGCACCGGCAGCTCCGCGCGTGCTGGGCTTGCGGTGCTGGCCGC
>JBGAIK010000285.1:0-5744 GCA_044225615.1 Acetobacteraceae bacterium
CCACCACGGTGCCGCCGGGCTTGAGCCTGCCGGTGCGCTCGGCGTCCTGGATGATGGCGAGCCCGGCGCGGTCCTTGACCGAGCCGCCGGGGTTCATGAATTCGGCCTTGGCGAGGATGGTGCAGCCGGTTGCCTCCGAGGCGCGGCGCAGCCGGATCAGCGGCGTGTTGCCGATCGCCGCGGCGAGGTCGGTTGCCACCGGAGGCGGAACGGTGACGTGCGGCGCGGTTTCCATGGCGTGTTCCTCGGCTGGCGGCATGCGGGCGGGTTGAACCGACGCGCGCGGCGTGCGATTGCCCTTCACATCATGGGGGGACTGGCCATGGTCGACAATATTCACCCGCGCGATGCCTGGACCGCGCTCTGCGGCGATCCCGCCGCCGTGCTGATCGACGTGCGCACGGATGCGGAATGGCTCTATGTGGGCATGCCCGACCTGTCGGAGGCGGGCAAGGACCCGCTGCTGATCGCCTGGCAGGTATTCCCGGCGATGCAGCTCAACACCGTGTTCCTGAACCAGATGAAGGCAGCGGGGCTGACGCCGGCGAACCGCATCTACTTCATCTGCCGCAGCGGCGTGCGCAGCCTGGCGGCGGCCGAGGCGGCGCAGGCGGCAGGCTACGCGCACAGCTACAACGTCGCCGACGGGTTCGAGGGCCCGCCCGACGCGGACGGGCATCGCGGCCGGGTGGCGGGCTGGAAGGTCGCGGGCCTGCCCTGGCGGCAGCGCTGAGCGGGCACGGATGTTTCCGGTCTTCGCCGCGATCGGGGAGGGGCTGAAAGTCGCGCTGGGCTTCGTGCGCGCCTACCGGCTGTTCGCGCTGGCGATCTTCGCGCTGGCGCTGCTGGGCTCGCTGGTCAAGGGCTACGTGCGCCTGCCGCTGCCGGGGGTGATGGCGCAGCCGACCACGGTGTGGCTGGTCGACACGCTGGTGCTGCTGCTCTTGGTGCCGGCCTGGGTGGCGGTCTACCGCTTCGCCATCCTGGGCGACACCGGGCGGGGCTGGTGGCCGCTCGACATGCGGGTGCGGCGGGTGGCGCTGACGCTGCTGGCGCTGTCGGGGGTGACGCTGCTGGGCGTGCTGCCCTTCGCGCTGGCGCTCGATGTGCTGCCGCGGATGGGGCCGCGCCGGCTGGTGGCGATCGGCGCGATCGCGATGGCGGTGATGGTGCGCCTCGGCGCCTGGTGGCTCGCCGCGCGGCTGGCGATCGCGCCGGCGATGGCGGCGACCGGCACCAAGCCGCAGGCGCTGGACGTCTCGTTCGGCTACACGAAGCGCAACGCGCTGCGCATCCTGTTCACCCGCTTCGTGATCTACCTGCCGCTGTTCGCGGGCATCGGGGCGATGGAGCTGCTCGCGCCCACCTTCGCCGGCAGCCCGCGCCAGGCGCTGTTCTTCGCCATCGCCTCGGTGACCTTCACGACGCTGCTGACCGCGGCGACCGAACTGGTGGACGGCGCGGTGTTCGCGCGGGTGGCGGTGACGCTGGTCAAGGCCCAGCGCGCCCGCGCCGCCGACCTCGCCCGCCGGGCGCGGGAAGGCAAGGACGAGGACGACTGAGCGACGCGCGGGGCCTGCGCCTTACTCCGCCGCGCGCGGCTGCGCCATGGCGGCGTATTGCCGGGCGATCCGCACCCCCACCGCGGCCTCGGCCGGGCGGAACGGGGCGCGGGTGGCGCGCCAGGCGGCGTCGCCGGTCTGGGCGGCGATGACCGACTTCATCACCGGGATGAACGGGCCGTTGCCCATCAGCGCCTGCACCGCGGCCTCCATCGCCGCCGTGCCGCCATGGCCGGCGAACATCGCCTTCACCAGCTGCGGCACCAGGTTCACCATGCCGCAGATCGAGCCCACCCCGCCCTCGTCGAGCGCGCGGGCGATCAGCGTCTCGGCGCCGACCAGCGTGCCGATCTCCGGCACCTCGCGGCGGAAGGCGAGGAAGCTGTCCCAGCTGCCGGTGCTGTCCTTCACCCCGGCCATGATCGCGCCGTACTGCCGGCGCAGCCGGGCCAGCGCGCCGGGCGGCGTGGGCACGCCCGAGACCTGCGGGATGTTGTAGGCGCAGACCCGCAGCCGGTCGGAGCCGACGCCGTCGATCACCGCGGCCAGCGCGTCGCCGATGCCGTCCTCCGTCACCTCGCGGTAGTAGTAGGGCGGCAGGACCATGGCATGCACGAGGCCGAGCCCCATCATGTCCCGCGTCAGGCTGATCGTGTCGGGGATGGCCGGGCAGCCGGTGCCGAGCGAGATCTGGCCGGCGGGAATGCCGGCCTTGAGCAGCGTCTCCACCGCGGCGAGCTTCTCGGCCGCCGAGAACGAGGTGCCCTCGCCGGTGGTGCCGAACGGGACCAGCCCGTCGCAGCCATTGGCCAGCAGGAAGGCGCCGTGCCGCGCCAGCGCCGCGTGGTCCACGCCGCCATCGGCGTCGATCGGGGTCAACATGGCGGCCCACAGGCCGCGGATGCAGTCGCTCATGCGTGGTGTTCCTGACAAGGCTGGGGACAGAGTCGCATTCCGGCGCCCGGAAGGGAAGGGCCCGGGTGGCGCGCCGGACAGGGCTTGGATAGGCTGCCGGCACGAGGGGGAGACGCCATGCTGATCGGGCTCGACACGCTGCTGACCGCGGACCTGCTGCACGCCCTGGCGGCGATGGGCCATGGCGAGACCATCGTGCTGGTGGATGCCAACTATCCCGCCACGCGCGGCAAGCGGCTGATCCAGCTGCCCGGGGCCTCCACGCCGCGGGCGCTGCGGGCGGTGCTGTCGGTGCTGCCGATCGACACCTTCATCCCCGAGCCGACCGCGGTGATGCAGGTGGTGGGCGACCCGGCCGCGGTGCCCGACGTGGTGGCCGAGATGAACGCCTGCCTCGCCGCCGCCGGCTGCGCGCCGGCCACCGGCGTCGAGCGCTTCGCCTTCTACACCATGGCCGAGACCGCCTATGCCATCGTGCAGACCGGCGAGCGCCGCTTCTACGGCAACATCGCGCTGACCAAGGGCGTCATCGCCCCCGAGGTGAAGATGCCCGGAGACGAAGCATGATCCCCGGCCCCATCGGCATGGGCGGCGCCCCGCTCGGCAACCTGTTCGCCCGCATCCCCGAGGACGTGGCCGTCGCCACCGTGCAGGCCGGCTGGGATGCCGGCATCCGCCATTTCGACACCGCGCCGCATTACGGCGCCGGCCTGTCGGAGCTGCGCATGGGCCATGTGCTGCGCGGGCAGAAGCGCGACGCGTTCTGGGTCTCGAGCAAGATCGGCCGCCGCCTCGTGCCGGTGCCCGCGGTGCCGGACCCGGACCAGAACTTCCACGGCGCGCTGCCCTTCCATCGCATGGTGGACTACTCCGCCGGCGGCACGGTCCGTTCGATCGAGGACAGCCTGGCCCGCATCGGCCTCAATCGCCTGGACATCGTCTACATCCACGACGTCTCGGAGGATTGGCACGGCCCCGAATGGAAGGCCCGCTTCCGCGAGGCCATGGCAGGCGCCGCGAAGGTGCTGTCGGCCATGCGCAAGCGCGGCGAGATCAAGGCCTGGGGGCTCGGCGTCAACATGGTCGAGCCCTGCCTGGCCGCGCTGGAGCAGGCCGACCCCGACGTGTTCCTGGTCGCCGGCCGCTACACGCTGATCGACCACACCGCGCTCGGGGCCTTGTTTCCCGCCTGCGCGCGGAAGGGGGTGAAGGTGGTGCTCGGCGGCCCGTACAATTCCGGCCTGCTCGCCGGCGGCACCACCTTCAACTACGAGACCGCGCCGCCCGAGCTCGCCGCCCGCGCCCAGGCCATCGGCGCCGTCTGCGCCCGCCACGGCGTCGATCTCAAGGCCGCCGCGCTGCAGTTCTGCGCCGCCCACCCGGTGGTCGCCACCGTCATCCCCGGCGCCCGCACGGTGGCCGAGGTGGAGCAGAACGCGGCGATGATGCGGGCGCCCATCCCCGCCGCGCTGTGGGCGGAGCTGAAATCCGGCAACCTGCTGCCCGCCGAGGTGCCCACCCCCGATGCTGGTTGACGCGCACCACCACGTCTGGACGGTGGCGCGCGGCGACTACGCCTGGATGTCGCCCGACCTGCCGATCCATCGCGACTACGGCCTGACCGACCTGCGCCCGTTGCTCGGCGGCGTGACCGCCACGGTGCTGGTGCAGGCCGCCGACACCGAGGCCGAGACGGCGTTCATGCTCGGCGTCGCCCGCGCCTCGGGCGGGCTGGTGCGCGCTGTGGTGGGCTGGACCGACCTCGCCGCGCCCGCGGCGCCGGACCGTATCGCCGCCCTGGCCGCCGATCCGCTGCTCAGGGGCCTGCGCCCGATGCTGCAGGACATCCAGGACACGGCGTGGATCCTCCGCCCCGACATGCGCCCCGGCCTCGCCGCCATGGCCCGCGCCGGGCTGCGCCTCGACCTGCTGGTGAAGCCGCGCCACCTGGCGGTCCTGCCCGACCTCGCCCAGCGCCACCCCGACCTGCCGATGGTGATCGACCACGGCGCCAAGCCGGACATCGCCAATGGCGCCTTCGCCCCCTGGGCCGCCGGCATGTCCCGCCTCGCCCGCGAGACGCCGTGGTGCTGCAAGCTCTCCGGCCTCGTCACCGAGGACGGGCCGGGCTGGACGGTGGAGCGCCTGCGCCCCTATGCCGCGCACCTGCTGGCCGAGTTCGGCCCCGACCGCCTGATGTGGGGCAGCGACTGGCCGGTCTGCACGCTGGCCGCCTCCTATGGCGACTGGCAGGCGGCGGCCCGCGCCCTGCTGCCCGAGGCGGCCCGCGCGGCCGTGCTGGGCGCGACGGCGGCGCGGTTCTACGGGCTGGCCTGATCCGCGTGCCGGCCCGCGCCGCCTCGCTGCCGGGCATCGCGGCGGTGGAGCTCGACTCCGCCCGCAGCTTCCCGCGCCACGCGCACGACCAGTGGGGCATCGGCGTGATGATCGCGGGCGGCCATCGCTCGTGGAGCTGCCTCGGCCAGGTGGAGGCCGAGGCCGGCGACACCATCGCCGTCAACCCGGGCGAGATGCATGACGGCGCGCCGCTCGGCGGTGTCGCCCGGCGCTGGCGGATGCTGTTCATCGACCCGGCCCTCGCCGCCGGCTGGCTCGCGCCGGAGGCAGGCGCGGTCCTCCCCGATGCCCGCCCGGCCGCGCGCGATCCGCTGCTTCCCGCCCTGTTCGCCGAGGCATTCGCCCATGCGGTCGCGCCCGCGCCGGACCGGCTCGCGGCGGAGGCCGCCCTGCTGCGCCTGCTGGCCGCCGCCCTGCGCCGCCACGGCCTGCGCCGCCTGCCGCCGCTGCGCGCCACCCCCGGCGTCGCCCGCGCCCGCGCGCGGCTGGACGAGGCGCCGGAATGCCCGGCGACGCTCGCCGAGCTCGCCGCCCTGGCCGGCTGCAGCCGCTTCCAGCTGCTGCGCGGTTTCGCCCGGGAGACCGGCGCCACCCCGCATGCCTACCAGATGCAGCAGCGCGTCCGCCTCGCCCGCCGCCTGCTCGCCGCCGGCCGGCCGATCGCCGAGGCCGCGCTGGCCGCCGGCTTTGCCGACCAGAGCCACCTGACCCGCGCCTTCGTCCGCCAGCTCGGCATCACCCCCGGCCGTTTCCGGGCCGCCTGCTGATGCAATTCCGTTCAAGACCGCCTGCCCGCCGCCAGGCGAGATGGGGCATGGCGGAGGAGGCGGCATGAGCGGCTACGTGCATGGCTATGACGGGCTGGAGGCGGCGCGGCTGCAGGACCAGGCCCGCACCCTGGAAGAACTG
>JBGAIK010000286.1:0-5799 GCA_044225615.1 Acetobacteraceae bacterium
TTGCCGATGCCGGGCGGGCCCCAGAGGGCGAGGCGGCCGCCCGGCCAGTCGGCGGGGCGGGCGAGCCAGGCGCGGGCGGCCTCGTTGGACGGGGCGGCGATGAAGTCGGGCGCCTCGTAGGTGGGCTCCGGCTCGAAGGGCAGGGCGAACTGGGCGGTCATGCCAGCCGCGCGACGCGGGCGATGTAGGCGATGCCGGAGACGAGGGTGGTGACGGCGACCAGCCAGATCAGCCCATCGAGCAGCCAGGCGTCGCCGATGCCGGTGCCGACCATCAGCAGGGCGGCGCCGACGAGCAGGATCTGCATCAGCGTATTGAGCTTGGAGACCATCAGCGGCCGGATCGCCGGGGGCTGGCCCAGCAGATAGAGCACCAGCACGCCGCCGACGATCAGCACGTCGCGGAACACCACCATGATGGCGAGCCAGTCGGGCAGGACATGGACCACGGCCAGCATGAGGTACATGGCCACCAGCAGGGCCTTGTCGGCCACCGGGTCGAGCAGGGCGCCGACATAGGTGGGGCCCTGGCGGCGGGCGAGCCAGCCGTCGACGCCGTCGGAGGCGCCGGCGGCGGCGAAGAGCCAGAAGGCGTTGAGGAATTCGTGGTGGAGCACCAGCCACACCGCCAGCGGCACGGCGCAGAGCCGGGCGAAGGTGATGGCGTTGGGCAGGTTGACGAGGGTGGAGGTCTTCGGCCCCGTCACCTGGCTTCCGTCAGGCATGGGGCGACACCCACATTGCGCGTGCAGGATGCGTATGGTTGTTTCCGCGCCGCCGGGGTGCCGGCATCACACTTATCCACCGTGCCAAGGGTCTCATCCTGGCCAGTATACACCGAGGACCGCCATGGCCAGCATGACCTATCGCGCGGCGGGCGTCGACATCGACGCGGGGGACGCGCTGGTCGAGCGGATCAAGCCGCTGGCCAGGGCCACCAGCCGCGCGGGGGTGATGGGCGGGATCGGCGGCTTCGGGGCGCTGTTCGACCTCAAGGCGGCGGGGTTCACCGATCCGGTGCTGGTTTCCTCCACCGACGGGGTGGGGACCAAGCTGAGGATCGCGATCGACACCGGGCGGCATGACGGGGTGGGGATCGACCTTGTCGCGATGTGCGTGAACGACCTGGTGGTGCAGGGCGCGGAGCCGCTGTTCTTCCTGGACTATTTCGCCACGGGCCAGCTTTCGGTGGAGCAGGCGGGGCGGGTGATCGCGGGGATCGCCAAGGGATGCACGATCGCCGGCTGCGCGCTGGTGGGCGGCGAGACGGCCGAGATGCCGGGGATGTACCAGGCCGGCGACTATGACCTGGCCGGGTTCGCGGTGGGCGCGGCCGAGCGGGAGAACCTGCTGCCGAAGGAGGTGGGGCCGGGGGACCGGCTGCTCGGGCTCGCCTCGGCGGGCGTGCATTCCAACGGGTTCTCGCTGGTGCGGCGGATCGTGGCCGGGACCAATGCGGGCTGGGCCACGCCCGCGCCGTTCGGGGCCGGGACGCTGGCGGACGCGCTGATGGCGCCGACGCGGATCCGGCGCATATCACCGGCGGCGGGCTGCCGGGGAACCTGCCGCGGGTGCTGCCGGAGGGCACGCGCGCCGTGATCGATGCCGCGCGCTGGACGCTGCCGCCAGTGTTCGCCTGGCTGGCGCGGGCCGGGGGCGTGGAGGCGGCCGAGATGCTGCGGGTGTTCAACTGCGGCCTGGGCATGGTGCTGGTGGTGAGCGACCCGGCCGCGGCGCGCGCGGTGCTGGAGGCCGAGGGCGAGACGGTGTTCGACATCGGGCATGTCGAGGCCCATGCGGGCGAGCCCGACGTGCGGATCGACCTGCCCGAGGGGTGGCCCGGTTGAGCGAGCCAGGCGTGCCACGCCCAGGTGGCGACGCCGGTGCGGTTGCCACCCCTCCCCCTGCCCCTCCCACAAGGGAAGGGGGGAAGAGCCGGCGGCGGCGCACGGCCGTGCTTATCAGCGGCCGCGGCTCCAACATGGTGGCGTTGCTGGGGGCTGCGGCGGCGATGGATTTTCCGGCCGAGATCGTGCTGGTGGTGGCGAACAGGCCGGAGGCCGGCGGGCTCGCGCTGGCGCGGGAGGCCGGCATACGGGCGGTGGCGGTGGACCAGCGGCAGTTCCGCGGCGACCGCAAGGGGCATGAGCAGGCGATCGCCGCCGAACTCGACGCGGCCGGAATCGAGATCGTCTGCCTCGCCGGCTACATGCGGCTGCTGACGCCGTGGTTCGTCGAACGCTACGCGGGCCGCATGCTCAACATCCACCCGAGCCTGCTGCCGGCCTTCCCGGGGCTCGACACCCATGCCCGGGCGCTGGCCGCCGGCGCCAAGCTGCACGGCTGCACCGTGCATCTGGTGACCGAGACCATGGATGAAGGCCCGATCCTGGCCCAGGCGGCGGTGCCGGTGCTGCCGGACGACACCGAAGACAGCCTCGCCAGCCGCGTGCTGGCCCAGGAGCACCGCATCTACCCGATGGCGCTGCGCCTGTTCGCCGCCGGCAACCTGACCGCGGCCGGCAGCCAGGGCACCGCACCCGATGGCAACGCCACCCTCATCAACCCCTTGCCGGGCCCGCCTCCCCTCCCCTAAAACCGGCCAGCAGCAGAACGAGACCCGCCCATGGCCCACCCGCCCAGCCACGTGCAGAATCCGGTGACCGAGGAAGCCTTCACCGCCGACCGCCAGCGCATGTTCGGCGGCTTCGTGAACGCCACCACCTTCAGCATTGTCGCCTCCGTGATCGTGCTTGCCTTGATGGGTATCTTCCTGGTCTGACCCCGGCCCGCCCTGCTGTTGACCCATCGGCAATGGGTCAACGCGGGCCGGCATGAGGCTGCCGCCGCAGTTCAGGGGCTCATGCGCGAGGGCAGCCAGACCGATATCTCGGGGAAGGCGATCAGGATCACCATGATCACCGCCTCGGCCAGGATGAACCAGCCGAGGCCGCGGAAGATGGTGGTCAGCGGCACCGCGTCGCCCACCACGCCCTTCACCACATAGGCGTTGAGCCCGATCGGCGTGACCACGATCACGCCGACCCAGATCAGGTCGAGATGGGCCGCCTCGAACATCGGCTGGAACACCGGCAGGGTCAGCAGCATCAGGCCGAGCGGGTCGAGGAAGCAGCCGAGGATCAGGTAGACGACCGATACGCCGATGATCAGGTGCAGCGGCTCGATGCCGAGCGCGGTCACCGACTGCGCCATGACCGTCGGCAGGCCGGCCAGCGCCAGCAGCCGGGTCAGCAGCAGCGCGCCGATCGCCACGAAGAAGATGCTGGCGGTGCTTTCCAGCGACTCGACCAGGCTGGTGCGGAACGCGACCCAGGTCAGCCGCCCCCGGCCCAGCGCGATCAGGATGGCCACGATCGCGCCCACCGCCGCCGCCTCGGTCGCCGTCGCGATGCCGGTATAGATGCCGCCGACCACCAGCAGCTGTGGTTAGCTCGTGAAGTGTCCGGTTTTTGTAGCGCGTGATCTGTCCGGTTTCAGAGTGCCCCTGACAGGGGGGTGCGATGGGGCGGGCGGACGTGCTGCAAGGAGTGCGACGGATGCCATTTGAGGCATTGCTGGCGCGCCACGAGAGCGGTGAGCTGAGCCAGGCTGAGGCAGGGGAGATGCTTGGTGTGACGGAACGGACGTTCCGGCGATGGCGTGATCGCTGGCAGGAGGCTGGAGCTGAGGGCCTGGTGGACCGTCGGATTGGCCGTGTGTCTGGCCGTCGGGCTGGGGTGGCGGAGATCGAGCTGATGCTTGGTCTGTATGTTGAGCGGTATTCGGACTTCACGGTGAAGCACTTCCACGAGCAGTTGGTGAAGCGGCACGGCTACAAGCTGGGCTACACGGTGACGCGGCTGTGCCTGCAATCGGCGGGGCTGGTTCGCGCCGCCCCGCGCCGCTCGGCGCATCGCAAGAAGCGGGCGCGTCGCCCATTGCCTGGGATGATGCTGCACCAGGACGCGTCGCGCTTTGCCTGGCTGGGCGGGGAGGTGCAGCACGACCTTGTGGTGACGCTGGATGACGCGACGAGCGCGATCTACTCGGCGTTTCTGGTGGCCGAGGAGGGCACGGCCTCGACGCTGCGAGGTCTGGGCGAGGTGATCGGGCGGCATGGTCTGTTCTGCGAGCTCTATACCGACCGTGGCAGTCACTACTTCTACACGCCGAAGGCGGGCGAGGCGGTGTCGCGGCGGCAGCCGACGCAGGTTGGGCGTGCGCTGGCGCAGTTGGGGATCGGCCATATCGCGGCCTATTCGCCGGAAGCGCGCGGGCGATCGGAGCGGGCGTTCCGCACCTTGCAGGACCGGCTGCCGAAGGAGTTGCGGCTGGCCGGGATTACCACAGTGGAGGCGGCGAATGCGTGGCTGGCCGAGCACTATATCGCGCAGCACAACGCGGCCTTCGCGGTGGCGCCCGAGCAGGAGGGCACGGCGTTCGTGCCGGATCGCGCGCAAGCCTGGCGCGAGGCGCTGTGCATCCAGGAGGAGCGCCGCGTCGGCAATGACAACACGGTAGTCTGGCACCGCCTGCGGTTGCAGATCCCGCCCGGCCCGCTGCGGTCACACTATGTGCGTGCCGCGGTGCGGGTGCACGAATACCCCGACGGGCGGCTGGCGATCTACCACGGTCCGCACCGCCTGGCCGACTACACCGCGGCCGGCACGCTGATCGAGCCGACCAAACTGGCTGCGTGACACGCTTCCACGCAGCGCTTTGATCCGTGGGGGCATGCCCCCACGGATCAAAGCAAGAACGAAGCGGACAATTGATGCGCTACATAACCAGGACATCTTTACGCGTCAGCTACAGGGGCGAGGGCGCAGATTCGCGGCGGCAGGCAACCAAGTCTGCGCCTGGACGTTGGCATGAGGGCCAGCGCGCCACAGTGATGCCATGTTTCCGCCACAATCACGCTCGCGTGAGCACCCCCGGTTTGGGGTTGCCGCGACCGGGCCGCGTGGCCGACAATCGCGTAATGCCTGAATTTTCAAATCGATCGACAGGGCGGTGAAAGTCATGATGCAGGAAAGCGCGGCGGTTCTGACCGTCTACGACGCCATCTGGGAAGGTCTGCCGGTGGCATCGCGGTGCCACAATTGTGGCAACGTGGCGTGCCTGGATCCGCGGCGCCTGGCGCTGGACGGGCACGGCCGCAGCCGCTTGGCCGAAGTGCCGCTTGCCTGCAGCTGTGGCGGGACCGGCGCGGACGTGCTGGTCGGATAGGCCGCGCGCCGGGGCCGTCGCCGGCCCCCGCAGCCCGGTCAGGGCCTGGCGTAGGTGGCGAAGAACTTGCGGACCGGGGAAACGGTCTCCCAGGTGCCCTTGAATCCGTTGGGAATGACGAAGCTGTCGCCGGCGCGATAGGTCGCGACGGTGCCGTCGGCGGCGGTCAGCCGCACCTCGCCTTCCAGCAGCATGCAAAGCTCGTCCTTGGTGTAGCTGATCTCGGCGCGCCCGGGCTGGGCGGCCCAGAAGCCGGTGCGGAAAGCGCCGTCGGGCGCGGCGTACCAGAGCTTCGTGGTGTACCGCACGCCCGGGTCGGGTTGGGCGGCGGGATCGAAGGCGATGGTGTGGACGGCCTGGGTGATCGCGTCATCGGGCATGGCGGTGGGCCCCCTGCGGTTTGGCAAGGCATGAGTTGGTGGCGCGCGCGCGGGGAAGGTCAAGCGGCCTGGCATCCCGTAGGGGATTCGAACCCCTGTTACCGCCGTGAGAGAGTTATAGAACCACACAACGGCGGGCAACCACGGATGGCGCTAGGCGCAGTTTCCTGCCGTTTCTGTGCTTCGAGAAC
>JBGAIK010000287.1:0-5933 GCA_044225615.1 Acetobacteraceae bacterium
GGCGCAGGGGCTGCGGGAGCGCGACTTCACCGAGCAGGTGCTGGCGGGGACGGCGGATGCGCCGCGGCGCAACGCGTTCCCGGCGCTGGCCGGGGCGGCAGGGAAGCTGATGGCCGCGCCCGACGGGCCGCGTCTGGCGGCGCTGGAACTGGGCGGCTGGGACACCCATGCGGCGCAGGTGCCGCGGCTGGCCGCGGTGCTGCGGGAGCTGGATGCGGGGCTGGTGGCGTTGAAGGACGGGCTGGGCCCGGCCTGGCGGCGCACCGCGGTGCTGGTGATGACCGAGTTCGGCCGCACGGTGGCGGCGAACGGCACGCGCGGGACCGACCATGGCACGGGCGGCGTGGCCTTTCTGGCCGGGGGCGCGGTGGCCGGCGGCAAGGTGCTGGGCACCTGGCCGGGGCTGGGGGCCGGGAAGCTGTTCGAGAACCGCGACCTGGCGCCGACGAGCGAGCTGCGCAGCCTGGCCAAGGGGGTGCTGGCCGGGCATTTCGGGCTGGACGGGGCGAAGCTGGCGACGGTGTTTCCCGACAGCGCGGCGGCGGCCCCGATGGCGGGGCTGCTGCGCGCGTAGGCCGCGCGCGCAGGCCTCACTCGTCGAGGGATTCGACCGAGCTGCCGATCGTGCTGAGGCGCTGGGCGATGTTGAAGTAGTCGCGGCCCTTGGTGTCGGGATCGAGGGCGTTGCACTTGCCGGACGCCTTCACGGCGTCCTTGATCATGCTCGCCAGGTCGCTGCGGTATTCGCTGATATCGTCGTCGAGCTTCTTGCGGTCCTTGATCCGCTTGTCGAGGTCGGCGCGGGTCTTGGCAAGGTCCTTGGCTTCCTTCAGCACCGAATCGACGTCCTTCATTGCATCGACCTTCTTCGGGTCGCCGGTCTCGGCCTTGCCGAGCTTGGTGACGTTGGCACGGAGCTTCTCGATTTCCTTGATGCGGTCGTCGAACTTTGTCATTGCCGATCCTCAACATGGCGAACGGCCGCGAGCGTCGCACCGGCGCGCGGGGGCGGCCAAGTCACAGGTCGGGGAAGACACGATATGGTCATCGCCGCCCGCTTGCGCTTGGCTGGCGGCGCAGCTGAGGGTGTAGGATGGCGCAGGTGAACGAAGGGCGGCAATGGGACCGGCTGATGGCGCTGGCCCGCATCGGCGCCATTCCCGGCGACGGCGTTAACCGCGCCTGCCTGACCGCGGGCGACCGCGAGGCGCGGCGGCTGATGATCGGTTGGGCGCGGGAGATCGGGCTGGAGGTTTCCATCGACGCGCTGGCCAATCTGTGGCTGCGCCGCGCCGGGACCGATCCGGATGCCGCGCCGGTGCTGACCGGCAGCCATATGGACAGCCAGCCCGAGGGCGGGCGGTTCGACGGGATCTACGGCGTGGTGGCGGGGCTGGAGGCGGTGCAGGCGCTGCACGAGGCGGGGATCGCGACGCGGCGGCCGATCGAGGTGGTGGCCTGGACCAACGAGGAGGGCGGGCGGTTCGCGCCGGGCTGCATGGGCAGCATGGCCTGGGCGGGGCACGCGCCGGCCGCCGCATGGGACGAGGTGCGGGACCCGGACGGCATCCGCTTCGCCGATGCGCTGGCGGCGCATCTGGCGGCCGAGGCCGATCTGCCGCGCCGGGCACTGGGGCACGTGCCGCATGCCTATGTCGAGGCGCATATCGAGCAGGGGCCGCTGCTGGAGGCGGCGGGGCTGGATATCGGGATCGTCACCGGCATCCAGGGCAGCCGCTGGTTCCGGGTGGCCATCGAGGGCGCGAGCGCCCATGCCGGGACCGCGCCGGTGGGGCTGCGGCGGGACGCGGTGCAGGACATGCTGCGCGCGATCGCGGCGCTGAACGGGCTGATGCATGACCCCGACGACGTGCTGCGCTTCACCGTGGGACGGATCGCGGTGGAGCCCAACACGTCCAACAGCGTCGCGCGCCGCGCGGTGTTCACGATCGACTGCAGGCATCCCGATCGCGCGGTGCTGCTGGCACGGGGGGATGCGGTGGAAGCGACGATCCGCGGCGCGCTGCGGCACTGCGCGGCGACGGTGGAGGAGGTGTTCCATGCCATGCCGATCGCCTTCGACCCGCTGGTGGTGGCGGCGGTGGCGCGGGCGGCCGACGGGTTCGGCGCGATGCGCCTGGCCTCGGGCGCGTTCCACGACGCCCAGTTCGCGGCCGGGGTGTGCCCGTCCGGCATGATCTTCGTGCCCTGCCGGGGCGGGATCAGCCACAACCCGGCGGAATATGCCGCGCCCGCGCAGCTCGCCGCCGGCACCCAGGTACTCGCACGGACGCTGATAGCGCTTGCATCCTGACCGGCCGGGTGGTGCGATCCCGGCTTTCCGGAACGGGGGTCGGCATGGGCTGGGTGCTGCGGGCGCTGCTGTCGCTGCTTCTTCTGGTGCCGTTCGAGGCGCTGGCCTGCGGGGCGGTGGCGCAGGCGGGGCGGGTGATCCGCGCCGCCGCCGGGGCCGATGCCGTCGAGATCACCTTCCTGGGCCATGCCACCTACCAGATGGTGACGCCGATGGGGGTGATGGCGGTCACCGACTACAGCGGCGCGCACCCGCCGGTGCGGGTGCCCGAGGTGGTGACGATGAACCATGCCCATTCCACCCATTTCACCGACGCCCCCGACCCGCGGATCCGCCACGTGCTGCGCGGCTGGGCCGAGGACGGCAGGCCGCGCCTGCACGACCTCCAGCTGCGCGACCTGCGGGTGCGCAACCTGCCGACCAACATCCGCAACTGGGGCGGCGGGACCGAGCGCCACGGCAACTCCATCTTCGTCTTCGAGAGCGCGGGGCTGTGCATCGCCCATCTCGGCCACCTGCACCACATGCTGACGGCCGACGACCTCGCCGTGCTGGGCTCGATCGACATCGTGATGGCGCCGATCGACGGGGCGATGACGATGGAACAGGGGGACATCGCCACCGTGGTGGACCAGCTGCATCCGAAGCTGGTGCTGCCGATGCATTATTTCAGCGAGCACACGCTGATGCGCTTCATCGCGCGCATGCGGGACCGCTACGAGGTGGAATTCTCGCAGGAGCGGACGACCGCGGTGTCGCGGGCGAGCCTGCCCGGACAGCCGAAGATCCTGGTGCTGCCCGGGCCGCTGTTCTGAGGTGTTGGGGCGGGCGGATGCCGCCCATGCCGCGCGTGACTGCGCCATGCGCCGCATGGGCGAATTCGGGGCGGTCGCCACCCCTCCCCCGGCCTGGTCTGCTCATCGCAGCCCAAGCCCACAA
This sequence comes from Acetobacteraceae bacterium, assembly GCA_044225615.1. Classification (GTDB taxonomy): domain Bacteria; phylum Pseudomonadota; class Alphaproteobacteria; order Acetobacterales; family Acetobacteraceae; genus CAIYPH01. Next base: position 3,254 of record JBGAIK010000287.1, read on the forward strand.
GGGGAGGGGTGAAGGCGATCCTGGCTTTCCCGGGCTGCGGGGGCCGGGAACCGGTCAGGCGGCGGGCGCGACCGGTTCCGGGGAGAGCATTTCGGTCAGCTTCTCCCGTGCCCGATGGACCCGGCTCTTGATGGTGCCGACGGCGCAGCCGCAGACCTGGGCGGCTTCCTCGTAGGAGAGGCCGGAGGCGCCGATGAGCAGCAGGGCCTCGCGGTAGTCGTCGCTGAGGCGGAACAGGGCGGCGCGGAAGTCCTGGAAGGAGATGTGGTCCTCCTGGGCCGGCAGGCTGGTGAGCAGGGCGGCCATGGCGCCGTCGGCGTCCTCGACCTCGCGGCGGCGCTTGCGCAGGCCGCTGTAGAACTCGTTGCGCAGGATGGTGAAGAGCCAGGCGGTCATGTTGGTGCCGGGCTCGAAGGAGTCCATGTGGCTCCAGGCCTTGACCAGGGTTTCCTGGACCAGGTCGTCGGCCTCGGCCGGGCGGCCGCAGAGCGACATGGCGAAGGCGCGCAGGCGGGGAATGGCCTCCAGCAGCTGGGCCTTCGGGTCCGGCAGGGGCGCGGCGTCGTTCATGCCTTGTCGTCCGCCTTCGGCGACGGCGTGGCTTCGCCCGGGGCGGCGGGCCTTGCCGCCGACTTGCGCTCCAGCTCGTCGAGCAGCTGCTTGAAGCGGTCGGGGACCGGCTGCTGCACGACATCGTCGTAGAGATGGCGCAGATAGCGGCCGATATGGCCCTGCAGGGCGGCGTCGAGCTGCGCCGGGCCGGCTTCGGGTGGCCCGGCCCGGTCGGCGGGCGCATCCTTGGTGAGTTCCTGGTCCTGCATGCGCGTCTCCTGCCGGCCGTCCGCGTGCCCGTGCTGCGGGCGATCCGCAGCAGACAATGCGCGCGGCGCGCAAAGGTTGCACGGGTGCGCACGAAAATATGCGGCCGCGGCGGTGGCGGAATTCGCGCGGCACGCCGGAACCTTCCGGCCCACCACGTGTTGTTGCGGCGCGGCGCGCGAGCGCCACCGCCATCTGAGGATCGCAACAAGGAGAGATGAACATGAAGCGCAATTTCGGACGTGCCGTCCTGGCGCTGGGTCTGGTGGGGATGCTGGCCGGGTGCGGCCAGCCCGGGCGACCGTGCGGTGTCGGGCGGTCTGATCGGCGCAGGCGCCGGTGGCCGATCGGCGCGGCGGGCAATCCGCTGGCCGGCGCGGCGATCGGCGGCGCGGCGGGCGCGATCGGCGGCGCTGTGACGAGCCCCCGCGGTGAACCTGGGCCGGCCGATCTGGCGCTGAGTGCCCGGCGCCGGGGGGTTGGGGCGCCAGCCCTGCCCGCCGGCGCATCCGCGCCGCATGGCGCGGCCGGTCGACCGGCGATGGGGACGAGGATGGCGGCATGGTCCGCCACCCTCGTCCCCATCGCCGTTCCGCGGGCTTGCCGCGACGCGTGACGCAGGCCGGGGGTTTCCCCCCGGCCTGAGTCCGTCAGGGCAGGATGCCCCAGTAGGGGTCGGCGCGGTAGTAGTCGTGGACCCGGCGGCCCCAGGCGCGGTCGTCCCAGGCGACGTCCTCGTCCCGGGCGTAGCTCGGGGCGCCCTCGAGGATGCGGCGGTCGAGATCGACGCGATAGCCGCCGAGCGCGGTGTCGTAGCTGAGCTTCTTCCAGGGCAGCGGGTGGTAGCGGTCGCCGATGCCGAGGAAGCCGCCGAAGCTCATGACCGCGTAGGCGATCTGGCCGCTGCGCTTGTCGATCATGACGTCCTCGACGGTGCCGAGCTTCTCGCCGGCGAGGTCGTAGACGCTGGTTCCGGCGACGTTGTCGCCGGCGATCAGGTGGCCGGACGTGCTGTCGAGGTCGGTGGAAGCCGACATGGTGAACCTCCGTTCGCGTGACGGCGCTGCCGGGAAGGCAGGCCTGCGGAGAGAACGCGGCGGCGGGCCGGGGTATCCCTCACAACCCCGCCAGGAGGTTCACGGGCGGGGGAGGAAGCGGGCGGCGATGGTGTCCTGCAGGGCGCGGCTGCTGAACGGCTTGGCCAGCGTGGGGGTGCCGGCGAAGCGGGGAGCCAGGTCGGCCTGGGCGTAGCCGGTGGTGAAGATGAAGGGAATGCCGCGGGCGGCGAGGGTGTCGGCGACCGGGTAGACGGGCTCGCCGTTGAGGCTGAGGTCGAGCAGGGCGCCGGCGATGCCGCCGGCCTCGACGAGCGGCAGGGCGGCGGCGACGGTGCCGGCGGGGCCGACGATCTCGCAGCCGAGGTCGAGCAGGAAGTCCTCGAGCAGCATGGCGATCAGCTCCTCGTCCTCGACGACGAGAATGCGGAGTCCCTTGAACGCCGCGGCGTCGGGGTCGGTCATCGTGGCGTCTCGCTTGGCAGCGTGCGGGAAAGGGAACCTGGGCAGGGGCGGGGGCGTTGGCGCGGCACTATGACAGGAGTTTCCGACATGGTCGATGCGACGCGACGCGACGCGGCGGTGGGCAATCCCAAGGCAGCGTTCGACAGCCCGATGCAGGTGGTGAAGACGCCGGTGCTGAAGCCGGCCGAGAAGCGGGCCGCGCTGGAGGCCTGGGAAGAGGACGAGAAGGCGCTGCAGCGGGCGACCGAGGAGGGCATGGGTGGCGGCGAGCGGCCGCAACTGCGCGAGGTGAAGAAGGCGGAACGTATGCTGGAAGCGGACGCGAAGCCCGAGGCGTAGCG
>JBGAIK010000288.1:0-5685 GCA_044225615.1 Acetobacteraceae bacterium
GGCCCGCCCACGCCGCGGCGATGGCGGCGGTCCACGCCGCGTCCTTCCCGCCCGGCGCGCGCTGGGGCGCCGATGCCTTCGCCCTGCAGCTTGCCCTGCCCGGCGTGTTCGGCCTCATCGACGCCCGCGGCGGCATCCTGCTGGCCCGGGTGGCGGCGGACGAGGCGGAAATCCTCACCCTGGCCGTGCATCCCGACACGCGCCGCCAGGGCATCGCGGCCGGGCTGCTGGCGGCGGCCGCGTCGCTCGCCCGCGCCGCCGGGGCGGCGTCGCTGTTCCTGGAAGTGTCCGAATCGAACCTCGCCGCGCGGGCGCTGTACGGCGGCGCCGGCTTCGCGCCGGTGGGCCGCCGCCGGCACTACTACGCCTGCGGCGCCGACGCGCTGGTGCTCCGCCGGGACCTCTCCGCCTGAAACTACTTGCGGCGCAACAAAATCCGCGTCACCCCCGCCTGCGTCTCCGCCGCCAGCACCGCGTGCCCCTGCTCGGCCGCCGTGCGCGGCACGTTGCGCGCCGGCTCCTCGCCCTTCACCAGCACCAGCAGCGTCTGTCCCGAAGCCATCCGGTCGAGCGCGAGCCGAGTGCGCACGAAGGTCATCGGACACACCTCGCCGGTGATGTCGAGCACCCGGTCCGGCGACGAATCGGCGAGACTGTTCATCGGGCTGGTCTTGTCGGCCGTCACATCTGTCACGTGCTGTTGTTTCCCTGCCGATAGTGGATTGCGCGGTTACGAGAACAGACCATATAAGGCAGTCAATCTCGTCAAGAAGGACCTGCCATGGCCGAAGCGACAACCAATCCCGACATATTGGGTCTGACGGCGCAGATCGTCTCGGCACATGTGTCCAACAACTCCGTCTCCTCCGAGGCGCTCTCCAGCCTCATCCAGGACGTCTACCGCACGCTGTCCAATGTCGGCGCCGAGCCGGCCGAGGCGGAGAAGCCCGCCCCCGCCGTGCCGGTGAAGAAATCGCTCTTCCCTGACTACATCATCTGCCTGGAGGACGGGAAGAAGCTCAAGATGCTCAAGCGCCACCTCAAGACCGCCTACAACATGAGCCCCGAGCAGTATCGCGAGAAGTGGGGCCTGCCGTCGGACTATCCCATGGTCGCGCCCAGCTACGCCAGGCACCGCTCCTCGCTCGCCAAGCAGATCGGCCTCGGCACCAAGCCGCGCAGCCGCAAGTAGGCCGGCGGCCCGCGCCGGCCGCGCGCAGGGGCCGCCCGACACCCCCCTGTGCCGGCCGCGCCGGGTCGGCTAGGATCGCGGCAGCATGGAAAGCCGCATCGAACGTCTCTGCATCGAACAAGGGCTCAAGATGACCGGCCAGCGCCGCGTCATCGCCCGGGTGCTGTCCGAGGCCGCCGACCACCCCGACGTGGAGGAGCTCTACCGCCGCGCCGCCGCCCTCGACAGCCGCATCTCGATCGCCACCGTCTACCGCACCGTCCGCCTGCTGGAGGAGAAGGGCATCCTCGAGCGGCGCGATTTCGGCGGCGGCCGCGCCCGCTACGAGCCCACCGAGCACGGCCACCACCACCACCTGATCGACATCGACACCGGCAAGGTGATCGAGTTCGAGGATGCCGAGCACGAGCGCGTGCTCCAGGCCATCGCCCAGCGGCTCGGCTTCGACCTGCTGTCCCACCGGCTCGAGCTGTTCGGCCGCCGCCGCACGAACCCGCGCGGCCGGGAATGACCGAGCCAGGCTTCCCCGAGCTGCGCGCAGGCAGGCTCGGGGTCCGGCTGGCCCTGGGGCCGGACGAGCTCGATGCCGCCCAGGCCCTGCGCTACCAGGTGTTCTACGCCGAGATGGGCGCCCGGGCCGACGCCGCCACCGCCGCGGCACGGCGCGACCAGGATCGCTACGACGCGGTGGCCGACCACCTGATCGTGCTCGACCACGCGGCCGGGGACGGCCCGCCCCCGGTCGTCGCCACCTACCGGCTGATCCGGGCCGCGGCAGCGGCGCAGGCGGGCGGCTTCTACTCCAGCGCCGAATACGACATCGCCCCCATCCTGGCGCGGCCCGGCAACGTGCTGGAGGTCGGCCGGTCCTGCGTGCACGCGGCCTATCGCCACCGCCAGCTCGTGCAGCTGCTGTGGCTCGGCATCGCCGCCTACATGGCCCGGCACGACATCGCGGTGCTGTTCGGCTGCGCCAGCCTGCCCGGCACCGATCCCGACCGGCTGGCGCCGGAACTGACCTACCTGCGCCACTACCACCTGGCCCCGCCGGAGCTGCGCGCGCGCGCGCTGCCCGGCCGCTACGTGGAGATGACGCGCATGGACCCGGCGGCGCTCGACCGCCGCCAGGCGCTGGCCGCGCTGCCGCCGCTGATCAAGGGCTACCTGCGGCTGGGCGGCTTCGTCGGCGACGGGGCGGTGGTGGATGCCCAGTTCAACACCACCGACGTCGCCGTGGTGGTCAAGACCGAGCTGGTCACCCAGCGCTACCTGCGCCACTACGAGCGCGCGCTGGCCGGCGAGGCCTTCCCCGACTCCGACGCAACCGACCCGGAGGATCCGTGAACCGCTTCAACGTGATCATGACCGCGCCCCGCCTCGCCGCCCCCGCCGTGGCGCTGCTGGAGCAGGCCGGCTGCATCGTCCATTTCATGGAGCCCTACCCGTCGGCCGAGGCGGTGGCCGGCCTCGCCGGCTCGCTGCAGGCCGACGCGATCCTCACCCGCCAGGGGCCGGTCGTCGCCGCCGCGATGGACGCCTCTTCCCAGCTGCGCATCATCGCCCGCCACGGCGTGGGGGTGGACGACGTCGATCTCGCGGCCGCCCGCGCGCGCGGCATCATGGTCACCCGCGCGCCCGGCTCCAACACCGCGGCCGTCGCCGAGCACACTCTGGCGCTCATCCTGGGCCTGGCCAAGGAGCTGCGGCCGCTGTCGGCTTCGATCGCCGGCGGCGCCTGGCGCGGGGGCGGCACCAAGGTGCGCGACGTGGCCGGCATGCGGCTCGGCCTGCTCGGCTACGGCGCGATCGGCCAGGCGGTGGCGCGGCTGGCGCGCGCCTTCGGCATGGCGGTGGCCGCGCACGACCCGGTGATGCCCGCCTCGCTGTTCGGCGCCACGCGCCACGCCGCGACCCTGGCCGAGCTTTGCGCCACGTCGGACGTGCTGTCGGTGCACTGCCCCTACGCGCCGGCGACGCATCACATCGTCGATGCGGCGGCGCTGGCCGCCCTGCCGCGCGGTGCCTTCGTCATCAACACCGCCCGCGGCGGCATCCTCGACGAGGCGGCGCTGCTGGCCGCCCTCGATTCGGGCCATCTCGGCGGCGCCGGGCTCGACGTGTTCGAGGTCGAGCCGCCGCCCGCCGGCTACCGGCTGCGCGACCATCCGCGCGTCATCGTCACCCCGCACGTGGCCGGCGTGACCGACGGCTCGCTGGTCAACATGGGCGTGATGGCGGCCGAATGCATCGTGGCCTGCCTGACCGGCGCCTCCGTGCCGCCGGAGCGGGTCGTCGCCTGAGCCGATGACGACGCGCGCGTCCCTGGCCGCATTCGCGGCCCGCCGGCCGGGGCTCGCGGCGGGCGGGCTCGGGCTGCTCGCGGCCGCGGCACTGCCGCCGCTGCACGTGGTGCCGGTGCTGCTGGTCTGCCTCCCCGGACTGCTGGCCCTGCTGGGCGCGCAGCCGGGGCCGCGCAAGGCGGCCTGGATCGGGTTCTGCTTCGGGCTCGGGCACCACATCGCCGGGCTCTACTGGATCACCGAGGCGATCCTGATCGAATCCGCGCGGTTCTGGTGGCTGGTGCCGCTCGCGGTGCCGATGCTGGCCGCGGTGCTGGCGCTGTTCATCGTGCCCCCCTGCATCGCGGCGCGGCTGGCGCCGGCGGGCTGGCCGCGCGCCCTGGTGCTGGCGGGAAGCTGGGTGCTGCTCGATCTCGCACGGCAGTTCGCGCTGTCGGGCTTCCCGTGGAACCCGCTGGGCAGCGTATGGGCGGCGCCGGGGCCGGTGGGCGACGTGATGCTGCAGCCGGCGGCGCTGGCCGGCGTGCACGGGCTGACGCTCGCGACGCTGCTGCTGGCCTGCCTGCCCGCGCTCGGGCGGCGGGCCTGGCTCGGCGGGGCGGTGGCGCTGGCCGCCTGGGCGGGCTTCGGCCTGTGGCGGCTGGCTGCGCCGGCCGGGGCGGCGCCGCCGGTCGCCGTGGTCCTGGTCCAGGGCAACGTCGCCCAGGACGGCAAGTGGGAACGCGCGCGCGCGCTGCGCATCTTCGAGCACTATCTGGCCCTCACCCGCGACGGCATGGCGGCGGCGCGGCGCGACCTGCCAGGCGCCGCCCCGGTGGTGGTGTGGCCGGAAACCGCGGCGCGCGCGCGTCGCCTCCGCCCGACGCGCGCACCCGCGATGGCATGGATGCGGCGCGGCGCGTGCCGGGCGCCGCCCCGGGGGTGGTGGGGCCGGAAACCGCGAGTCCGTTCCTCGTCGCCTCCGACCCCGACGCGCGCGCCGCGATCGCCGATGCCGCCGGCGCCCCGGTGCTGGTCGGCGCGCTGCGCTTCGACGCCGCCCGGCGCCCGCGCAACAGCCTGGTCGCGGTGGACGGGCCGGGGCCGGCGGCGTTGGTCTACGACAAATGGCACCTGGTGCCCTTCGGCGAGTACCAGCCCGGCTGGTTCCCGCTGCCGATCGCGCTGGTCCAGGGCGACGGCTTCGCCCGCGGCGACGGGCCGCAGACCTTGCGCCTGCCCGGCCTGCCCGGCTTCGGGGCGCTGATCTGCTACGAGGCGATCTTTCCCGGCCAGGTTGTGGCCGCCGACCGCCCGGACTGGCTGGTGAACGTGACCAACGACGCCTGGTTCGGCAACTCCACCGGCCCGCGCCAGCATCTCGCGGCGGCCCGGCTGCGCGCGGTGGAGGAGGGCCTGCCGCTGATGCGCGCGGCCAACACCGGCATCACCGCCGGGTTCGACGCGCATGGGCGGGAGCTTGGGCGGATCGGCATGGGCGTTTCCGGCACCATCGTGCTGGCCCTGCCGGGGCCGCTGGCGCCGCCGCCTTTCGCCCGCCTGGGGCTTGCGGTTCCGGCGGCCCTGTCGTGTCTGGTGCTGGCCTGTGGTATGATTCTGGGGTCGAGATGGCGTGTATCTCGGATATTTTATTAGACGTTCAATCAATTTTGGACAAAGGTGGTTGACGATTTACGGTTGTGGTGTTTACCAATGGATCAACCATAGGCAATCGCGTACCGCGTTGGCATGTCTTTCGAAATCGTGAGTCCCGTCGGCTGCAATCGGACGGCGAGCTGGAGTGACCGAGTATGTCTGGCCAAGGCGACGACCCGCTCTCCCGTCTCTCGGCGGGGCCGGCCGACCCGCTGAACGAACGCGGCGAGCGCGAGTCGCGCCCCAGCCCGATCGACGTCCATGTCGGATCGCGCATCCGCCTGCGCCGCACCCTGCTCGGCATGTCCCAGGAACGCCTCGGCGAGGCGCTCGGCCTCACCTTCCAGCAGGTCCAGAAATACGAGCGCGGCGTCAACCGCGTCGGCGCCTCGCGCCTGTTCGACCTCTCGCGCGTGCTCGACGTGCCGATCAGCTTCTTCTTCGACGACATGCCGGAGCCGCTGTCCCAGTCGGGCGGCGGCGGCATCGGCGGCGGGCCGCTCACCGGCCGGCGCACCATGGGCTTCGCCGACCAGCAGGACGCGCTGGCCGACGACA
>JBGAIK010000289.1:0-5545 GCA_044225615.1 Acetobacteraceae bacterium
GCCGGGCGGGCTGGCCGCGGTCGCGGCAACCGGCGTGCCGTTGCGGGCCACGCTGCTGGCCGGCGGGCTGATCCTGGCCGCCGCCCTGCTGCTGCCGTTCGAGCGGCTGCTGGTGCTCTCCAACACGCTGACGCTGGGCATCTTCGTGCTGGTCGATCTCGCGCTGTGGCGGCTGCGCCGCACCGGGCCGACGGCAGGCTTCACCGTCCCGCGCGCCGTGCCGCCGCTGGCCGCACTGCTCGGCCTGGCGCTGATTCTCGCCGGGTGGGTCGGCGTCGGCTAGGGAATCGCCGCCCCGTTCTCCGGCCCGAACCGGTTGGGGCCCCGCGTGCCGCGGGTGCAGAACCACACGATCAGCAGGATTGCGCCGACGATCGGCACCAGCACGATCAGCACCCACCATCCCGAACGGTCGAGATCGTGCAGCCGCCGGATGGTGGCGGCCAGGCCGGGCAGGAAGATCGCGAGCGCGAAGATGATGCTGAACGCGTTGCCCACCTCGGACGACGCTGCGCCGACGATGCCGATGGCAATGTTCACCAGCACCTGGAACAGCACGAAATACCAGTACTCGGCCCGCGGCGCCCGGCCCGAGAAGGTGGCGTATTTGCCGAAGCAGATGGAGATCGCGCTGCCGAAGGTGCGCGGTATCCCGTCCCCGCCGGCGGCGAACTCGCCGCCCTGCGGCGCGCCGCAATGCGGGCATACCATCGCCGCCCTGGCCAGGGTGCCGCCGCATGTCCGGCAGATCGTCAGCGACTCGCTCATCCGCGTCTCCCGCGCCAGGATCCCTCATTACGGGAAAGTTAGACGGATCGGCGGCGTTGCGTCCATCAACTTGCCGCGGGATGGCCCGGCGGCGGCGCTTCCGCCGCCGGAACCGTGGCTAGCCGCCCGGCGGCCGGTACGCCGCCTTGTCCCCGATCGCCTTGTCCATCTCCGCCACCGTCAGCAGCGGCACGGTGCGCGTGCTGACCAGCCCGGTGGCGCCGACCGCCACCGCGAGCGCGGCCATCTCCACATGGCTCGGCATGTCGACCACCACGAACACATCATCGTCGCCGAGCGCGTACCACACCCCGTCGAGCTTGCCGCCCATCGCCTCGCACGCGGCGGCGACCGCCTTCTTGCGGCCCGAGGCCTTGTCCTTCTGCAGCCCCTTCATCCCTTCGGGACTGTAGCTGCCCTTGATCATGAATTTCGGCATCGGCTGATCTCCCGTTCTTTGTTGGCCGTCGCCAGGCGCGCGGATCGGGTCGACCGGCGGAACATGGCGCCAGCAGCGGAATGAAGCGCGCATTGTAACGGAATGTCAAACCACGCCGCGCGCCTATTTCAGCCAGGTGGCGCCGAACGCGCCCGGCGCCAGGATGCCGAAACCCCAGACGATGGCGGAGAGGATGTTGGCGATCTGGAACGGCACCTGGTTCATCCGGCACGCCCCCGCGACCAGCGGCACCGCGGCCCGCAGCGGGCCGAAGAAGCGGCCCAGGAACACGCCGGCGGTGCCCCAGCGGGCGAAGAAGGCCTCCCCGCGCGGGAGCAGCGTGGGGTGGCGCGACAGCGGCCACATCCGGGCGATCTGCGCCTTGTAGTGATAGCCGAGCCAGTAGGAGACCCAGTCGCCCAGCGCGGCGCCTCCTGCCGCGGCAAGCGCGAGCGGCCAGAAGCTCAGCCCGCTCGCCCCGATCAGCCCGCCCACGCCGAACAGGATCACGGTGGCCGGCAGCAGCAGCGCCACGAAGGCGAGCGATTCGCCGAAGGCGAGCGCGAAGACGATCGGCGCCGCCCAGCCCTCGTGCTCACGGATGAAGGCGAGCGTCGCCGCGGCCCAGCCGTCCATGCTCAGGCGCTGTTGGACATCGGGCGCAGCCGCAGCCCGGGGCGCAGATGGCGGAACGGCAGCGTCGCCGGATCGACCGGCACCGGGCCGGGCGCGGTGGCCAGGATCACGCGCGACGCGATCGGCTCGAAATCGGCGCGGAAATGCACCACGCTCTTCAGCACCAGGATGCTGCAGTCGGCCGGCACCACGCCGATATGGGTGAACAGCGCCTGGTCCAGCGCCTGCATCTTGCTGCTGACCACGATCACGCGCACGCCGGGCGCAACCTCGATGAGAGCGGAGGGGCCGAGCGCGAACGGGTTGCCCTTCGCCATCGGGCCGGTGCCGGCGAACCGCCCGTCGGACAGGCGCTCCACCCTCGCGGTCACCTCGATCGGCACGCCGTCGGACCTGCCGCCCAGGCGCAGCCGCAGCGTGGCGCCCGGGCCTGCCGCGTGGCAGGCGGCCGCGCTCTCGGCGTCATTGATCATGCCCAGCACGGAGCCTGCGGCCCCCTGGCGGATCAGTTCGGCGAGGATGCCGGTGGTGTCGCCATGGCCGCCACCGCCCGGATTGTCCTGCCCGTCGGCGATCACCACCGGCCGGGTCGCGCCGCGCGCGGCCCGGATCGCATCCGCCACGGCCTCGGCCGCCGGCACCGCCTCCAGCCGGAACGTCGCCTCATGCGCGTTGATCCAGGCCAGCATGGCGTCGGCGGCGGACTCGGCCTCGGCCGGCGTGTCGGCATAGGCGGCGATGGCCGCGCCGCAATCGGCGAAATCGGCATAGGGAAAGCCGAAGCAGAAGGCGAGCTCGGCCACGCCCGGCCGGGCGCCGATCGCCGTGCGCGCCTCCATCGCCGGCAGCATCGGCGCCACCATCGTGCACTGGGCGGGGACGGGGATGAAGAAATCCACCTGCCGGAACGCCCGCGCCCAGGGCTTGCCGCGGCGGATGCGCTCGACCAGCAGCCGCATCGCCTGGCCGCCGGCGAACGGCATGTCGACATGCGGATAGGTGCGGAACGGCACCAGCGCATCCACCCGCGCCACCATCGCCGAGGTCAGGTTGCAATGCGGGTCCAGGCTGATGGTCAGCGGCAGGTCGCCCACGATGGCGCGCACCCGGCGCAGCAGCTCGCCCTCGCCGTCGGGGAAGCTGTGCACCACCATCGCCCCGTGCAGGTCCAGGTACAGCCCGTCGATCGGTCCCTCGTCGAGCAGGGCCGACAGGTCGGCGCAGATCATCGCCGCGATGCGCTCGAACGCCTCATCCTCCACCGGCAGTGCCGGGGAGGCGGTGGCCCAGGTCAGCGCCAGCAGGGTGGCGCCGGCCTCCTCGCCAGCCGCGATCGCCCCCGAGATCGGCCAGGAGGTATCGCGCAGGGCCAGGATGCCGGCGCCGCGGGCGATGGCCGGGGATTCGCCGGCGGCGGCGAAATCGGCGTAGGTGGTCGGCACCGGCGCGAAGGAGTGGCTTTCGTGCAGGAAGCCGCCGATGGCGATACGGAGCTTTTCGGGCATTGGGCAGGGACCTTTCGGAACGCCGCCCATTTCACTACACCTCGACGGTCACCGCCACGCTGCCGAGCCCCTCCACCGCGAATTCGTACGCCTCGGACACCGCCGGGAAGCGCGTCGTCACCAGGCTGCCGGTCAGCACGATGTCGCCGGCGCGCAGCCCCTCGCCGGTCTGCGCCAGGTGCTCGGCCAGCCACACCAGCGGCGCGAAGGGATGGCCCAGCACGTCGCGGCCATGGCCAGCATCCACCTCGGCGCCGTTCAGCCGCACCGCGCCGCGCACTGCTTCCAGGTCCGGCCAGGACGTCCGCCAGTCGCCCAGCACGATGCCGGCATTCCAGGAATTGTCGGCCACCAGCGAGGCCACTTCCAGCGCCTTGTAGTCGGCGCGCCGGTCGTCCACGACCTCGACCGCCGGGCACACGGCGGCCACGGCCGCGGACACTTTCGCCAGGTCGAACGGCGCCGCGGTGGCCGGCAGGTCCTTGCCCATCCGCACGCCGATCTCGAATTCCAGCCCGATGCGGCCGAATTCGGCCGCCCGCAGGCGCACGCCGCTGGCATGCTGCCGGTGCGCCAGCACCACGCCGCCGATCGGGTGGTCGATGCCGCACATCGCCTGCATGCGCTTGCTGGTCAGCCCGATCTTGTAGCCGACCGGGGCGGCGCCCGATTTCGCCCGCACCAGCTTCACGTAGTCGCGCTGGATGGCGTAGGCGGAAGCCATGTCGGTGCGCGCCACGCCCCGCAGCGGCCGCGCCTGCTCGCGCGCCTCGTGCTGGCGCAGCAGTTCGGTTGCCAGTGCGGCGTGGTCCATGGTCGCGTTCCCTTCCCTTGCGCGCGCACTATGCGGCAGGCCGGCGTCAGCGGAAAGTTTGTTGGCCGCAGCCGGCTGTGGCACATCCACCTTCCGCCACGGAGGAACGCCAATGCAGCTCGGTCGCCGCAGCCTGATCGCTCTTGCCGCCGCCGCTTCCGCCAGCCCCGCCCGCGCCGCCGAGACGGTGCGGCTCGGCCTGCTCAAGACGCTCTCGCCCGCGCCCTTCTACATCGCCAGGGAACAGGGCCTGTTCGCGAAGCACGGCATCGATGTCGAGTTCCGCTTCTTCCAGGCCGCCCAGCCGATCTCCGCCGCCGCCGTCGCCGGCGACATCGACGTCGGCGTCACCGCGCTGACCGGCGGGTTCTTCTCGCTCGCCGGCAAGGGCGCGCTGAAGGTCATCGGCGGCGCGCTGCACGAGCAGCCGGGCATGGAGCTCACCGCCATCCTGGTCTCGAAACAGGCCTTCGCGGCCGGCGTCACCAGCATCGAGAAGCTCGCCGGGCGCAGCTTCGCCATCACCCAGTACGGCAGCTCGTTCCACTACATGATCGGCCAGCTCGCCGCCCGCAAGGGTTTCGACCTGAAGTCGGTCACGCTGCGTCCGGTGCAGGAGATCGGCAACATGCTGGCCGCCGTGCGCACCGGCCAGGTGGACGCGACAATGGCCATCGCCTCCCAGGCCAAGCCCGCCGCCGCCACCGGCGACGTCCACATCATTGGCTGGGTCGGCGACACCGTGCCCTACCAGATCACCGCCCTGTTCACCACGCGGACCATGATCGCCAGCCGCGCGCCGGCGCTGCGCGGCTTCTGCGCCGGCTACCGCGAGGGCGTGGCCGGCTATCGCGCCGCCTTCCTGGCCAACCCGCCCGCCGGCACCGACGCGGCCATCGAGGCGATCACGAAATACGTCTTCACCGGCGATCCGCAGGCCCCCCAGAAGATCAGGGCCGGCATCGGCTGGTACGACGAGGGCGGCGCGCTCGACGTCGCCGACGTGAAGTCCCAGCTCGCCTGGTTCCAGGCGCAGGACATGGTCAAGGGCCCGATCGACGCCGCCGAGATCATCGACACCGGATTCCTGCCCACCAGATGAGCGGCCTCGGCCTGCGCCTGGCCGGCATCGGCCACGACTATGGCGGCCTGCGCGTGCTCGACGGCATCGACCTCGACATCCCGCCCGGCGAGGTCACCGTGCTGGTCGGCCCCTCCGGCTGCGGCAAGTCCACCCTGCTCGGCATCGCCGGCGGCCTGATCGCCCCCGCGCGCGGCCGGGTGGCGCAGCACGGGACCGTGCGGCCGGACTGCCTCAACCCGCTGACCTACGTGTTCCAGGACTTCGCGCTGCTGCCCTGGCGCAGCGTGGCCGGCAACGTG
>JBGAIK010000290.1:0-6652 GCA_044225615.1 Acetobacteraceae bacterium
CGCGGTCAGTTCCAGCGCCTGCAGCAGCGAGGCGAAGTGGCGGTCGTTGCTGCACAGGATCGCGACGAACCCGTCGGCGGCCGGATAGACGTTGTACGGGCAGATCGCGAGGCCGCCATGGCGGTTGCCGGTGCGGCCGATCTCGCGGCCGCCATCGCCGAACATCGCGCCGAGATTGGAGGTGAGCGTGAAATAGACCGCCTCCAGCATGGCGATCTCCACCATCTGGCCCTGGCCGGAGCGCTCGCGCTCGAACAGCGCGGTGGCGACCGCGGCATAGACATGGGTGCCGGCCAGGAAATCGCACAGCGTGGCGCCCGCCTTGACCGGCGGCTGGTCGGGGAAGCCGGTGATGCCCATGATGCCGCCCATCGCCTGCACCGAGAGGTCCATGGCCGGGTAGTCGCGATACGGCCCGTCGATCCCGTAGCCGGACGAGCAGGCATAGATCAGCCGCGGATTGCGCGCCCGCAGCACCTCGTGGCCGAGCCCGAGCCGCGCCATCACGCCGGGGGTGAAGTTCTCCACCAGGACGTCGGCGGTGTCGGCGAGGCGCTTCACCGCCTCCACCCCCTCCGCCGTCTTGAGGTCCAGCACCATGCTGCGCTTGTTGCCGTTCAGCATGGCGAAGGGCAGCGGCGATCCGCCCGCCCGCTTGCGCAGGTGCTCGCCGCCCGGCGGCTCGATCTTGATCACCTCGGCACCGTTGCGCGCCATCATGTAGGTGGCGTAGGGGCCGTTGTAGACCTGGGTCAGGTCCACCACGCGGATGCCGGCGAGCGGGGGTGGGCGCTTGTGTTCCATCGGGCGTTCCTCAACGTCGCAAAACCGTGCGGCGCGCCCTGCAAGGGAGTCAAGGATGCAACTCCGCCCCATCGGCCGCCTCGCCACCCCCTGGCGCAGCATCGCCGAGTGCCCGCGCAACGGCCGCCAGCCCGACCCGGTGCCGGCCTGCCAGGCCATTCTCGACCCGGAGTTCCGCGACGGGCTGCTGGGGCTGGAAGGGCTGAGCCACCTGATCCTGCTCTACTGGCTCGGCCCCGCCCCCGAGGTGGCGCTGCGCTTCACGCCCCCGTTCAGCGACCAGCCGCGCGGCATCTTCGCCACCCGCGGGCCGAAGCGGCCGAACCCGATCGGGTTGTCGGTGGTCGCCTTCGACGGGTTTGCCGCGCCTGGCACGCTGAACCTGCGCTACCTGGATTGCGTGGACGGCACGCCGTTGCTCGACATCAAGCCATACCTGAAGAGCACGGATTGCGAGCCGGAGAGCAGCATGGGGTGGCTGGCGGAGCACGCTACCAGAAGGAAGTAAGGGTCTTCTTTTTCCGTAGAAAAAGAAGCAAAAAGACTTTCGTCCGTTGTTCCGGATATAGCATGGATCGGGCCGCGCCCCGGACGGATAGAAGTTTTTTGGTTCCTTTTTTCAAAAAGAACATCCTTCCGTCAAAGCCGCTTCTCCATGAACACGCTGAGCGGATCCTCCTTGTACGCCCCGAACGGCCCGCGCTCCACGTAGAAGTGTCGCCGGTACAGTGCCAGCGCGGGGTGGGAGACGTTCCCGGTCTCCAGCTGGAGCACCCGCACCCCTTCCTGGCGCGCCACGTCTTCCAGCGCGTTCAGCAGGGCCGCGCCGACGCCGGTGCCGCGGGCGCGATCGTCCACGAACATCCGCTTCATCTCGCCGAGCCCGGCCTCGCCCAGCACGACCGCCGCGCAGCCCACCGCGGAACCGTGCAGCCGGGCCACGAGGAAGCGGACATTGTCCCCTTCCAGAGTCGTCACGTCCACCAGGTGGTTGCTTTCGGGCGGGTAGAGCGCCTGCGAATAGGCGTCGGACGCGGCAAGCAGCCGGGCCACCTCGTCCTGGCGGGGGGATTCCTGGTCGATCGTCAGCATGCGGTCGGGTCTCCTGGCATCGTCTCGGCAATTGTGTAGCATCGCGGGCGCGGAACGGGAGACTCCACTTGGCCGAGACCATCGCCTTCGCAGCCGGCGGATATCGCTTTGTCCGCGGCGTGTTCCAGTATTCCGCGGGCGTGGCGGCCCTGCCCGGCTACCGGATCGAGCGTGCGCGCTTCGCCGATCCGGTGCCGCTGGCGGAGGGGTTTGCCCGCATCGCCGGCTTTCTCCAGGCCATCGGCCGGCCACTCACCGCCTTCTGCGCCTGCGAGCTCCGCTCCCCGGCGCCGTTCGACGATGCCGGGTTCCGCGCCTTCAACCAGGCCTATGCCGCCGTGCTCGGCCAGTGGGGGTTGCTGGCGCTGGGGGACAATCCGGTGGCGCGCTCCAACGTCTGTCCGGAGATCGGCCCGCCCGCTGCCCCGGCCTTCCATGCCTTCAGCTATGCGGTGCCGGCGGCGGATGCCGCGCCCAGCTTCGTGATTGCCGGCAGCGGCGAATCGATCGAGGGCCGCGCCACCTATGCCGAGGCGACGGTGGCGTACCGGGACCTCAGCCCGGCCGGGCTGCGCGCCAAGGCACGGCACGTGCACGCGATCATGGAGGCGCGCATGGCGGCGCTCGGCTTCGCCTGGCCGGACACCACCGACGTGCAGATCTATACCATCCACGACATCCATCCGTTCCTCGCCGACGACCTCGTCGCCCGCGGCGCCGCGCGGCACGGGCTCGTCTGGCATTTCTGCCGCCCGCCGGTGATCGACCTGGAATACGAGGTCGATTGCCGCGGCGTGCATGCCGGGCGGGTGCTGCCGTGACCGCCCCCATGCTGACCTCCATGGTGTGCCGCAGGGCGCACTGGGACACCGACTGGTATCGCCGCTGGGACCCGATCTTCACCGGCAGCAGCCCCACCGGCGAGCATTTCGTGCCGCCGCGCGTGGTGTATCACCGCAAGGTGTGGGAATGGGCCGCCATCGCCCAGGCGCTGGAGGAGCGCGGCATGCTTGCGCCGGGCACGCGCGGCTGCGGGTTCGCAGTGGGGCGCGAGCCGCTGGCCAGCCTGTTCGCGGCCAAGGGCCTCGAGATTCTCGCCACCGACCTCGGCGCCGACGACACGGTGGCCAAGACCTGGAGCAGCGCCGGCCAGCACGCCGCCAATCTCGACGCGCTGTACTGGGAGAAGATCGTCGATCGCCCCACCTTCGACGCCCGCGTGCGTTTCATGCCGCAGGACATGCGCGCGCTGCGGCCGGCCGAGCTCGGCACCCACGATTTCATCTGGAGCGCGTGCAGCTTCGAGCATCTGGGCAGCCTGGAGGCGGGGCTGGATTTCGTGCTGCGCAGCACCGAGCTGCTGCGGCCGGGCGGGATCGCGGTGCACACCACCGAGATCAACCTGAGCGACACCGAGGACACGGTCTTCACCGGCGACAGCGTGATCTACCGGCGCCGCGATTTCGACACGCTGGCCGCCCGGCTGCGCCGCATCGGCTGCGGCATGGAGCGGCTGGACGACTTCGCCGGCACCGACCCGGAAGACATCGAGTACGACTACGAGCCGTACTACCAGCACGGCCGCGCCCACATAAAGCTGATGCTGGGCGGGTTCGTCACCACCTCCTGCCTGATCATCGTCACCAAGGGCCGCTACCCGGGCCCGCTGCCCGCCGCTGAAGAATCGCTGACGCCCGGCGATCCTGAACGACCAGGCGGCCCTTCGCCGCGCCTTCGAGCGCTTGCGCGGCACCACGCTGTGGCGGGCGCTGGGCCTGCGGGCTGTGGTGCGGCGCGCGCGGGCTGTGGCCGCGCCGCCTGAAAGCCGACGCGCTGGCCGCGTTACCAGTCCGGCCGCATTTCCATCGGGGGTTTCCGGCATGAACCGCATCGCTCTCGCCCTGTTGGCATCCACGCTGCTGGCAGGCGCCGCCCAGGCCGCCAAGGACTCCATCACCCTCGGCATGGTGCTGGAGCCGCCGATGCTTGATCCGACCGCCGGTGCGCGCGGCGGCGATCAAGGAGGTCACCTACGCCAACATCTTCCAGGGGCTGACGCGCATCGACGCCAGGGGCGAGGTGCAGCCGCAGCTTGCGAAGTCCTGGACGGTGTCGGGCGACGGGCTGACCTACACCTTCGCGCTGCACGCGGCGAAGTTCCAGACGGCACGCCGTTCGACTGCTCGGTGGTCAAGTTCACCTATGAGCGGGCGGTGGCCCCGGACAGCACCAATGCCCAGGAAGGCTATTTCGAGCCGATCGCGAGCACCGCCTGCCCCGATCCGGCAACCGCGGTGGTGACGCTGAAGCGGCCCACCGGCGACTTCCTGTTCAACATGGCCGGGGGCGACGCGATCATGGTCGCGCCGAACTCGGCGGCCGGCAACAAGACCAACCCGATCGGCACCGGCCCGTACAAGTTCGGCCGCTGGGTGAAGGGCGACCGCGTTGAGCTCGTGCGCAACCCCGACTACAGGGACCGGCGCCGAAGATCGCCAATGCCACCTTCCGCTTCATCGCCGACCCCGCCGCCGCCACGGCCGCCATCATGGCCGGCGACATCGACGCCTTCCCGCTGTTCCCCGCCCCGGGCGCTGGAGAACATCCGCAAGGACAAGCGCTTCGCCGTCGTCATCGGCTCCACCCAGGGCAAGACGATGATGTCGATCAACTCATCCCCGCGCCCCCTTCACCGATGTCCGCGTGCGCCGCGCGCTGGCCCATGCGATCGATCGGCCGGCGCTGATCGAGGCGCTTGGCGGCCTCGGCAAGCCGATCGGCTCCCACTACATCCCCGGCAACCCCGGCTACGTGGACCTGGTCGGCGCCTATCCCTATGACCCGGAAAAGGCGAAGAAGCTGCTCGCCGAGGCCGGCATCAAGCCTGGCACCGAGATGACCATCAAGCTGCCTCCGCCCGGCTACGCGCGGCGCGGCGGCGAGGTGATCGCGGCGATGCTGGAGCAGGTCGGCATCAAGGCCAAGCTGATCCCGGTCGAATGGGCGCAGTGGCTGGACGTGGTGTTCAAGCAGACCGACTACGACCTGACCATCATCAGCCATGTCGAGCCCAACGACATCGGCATCTACGCGCGCGACTTCTACTACTTCAACTACAAGAGCCCCGAGTTCCGCGAGCTGTTCAAGAAGTATACCGAAACCACCGACCCCGCCGCCCGTATCGCCATCCACCAGCAGATGCAGCGCAAGCTGTCCGATGAGGAAGAGGTCAACGTCTTCCTCTACGCCCTGCCCAAGACCGGCGTGTGGAACGCCAGCTGACCGGCCTGTGGGAAAACCAGCCCATCTTCGCCAACGACCTCTCCGGCGTCGCCTGGACGGTGAGGTCATCAGGGTGGGGAAGGGGGGGAAGGCGGCGGGGCTCACCCTGGACCCCGCTAGGGCGGAGCCCTTAGAGACCCCTTGTTCAAGGGTCTTGGAGAAGAGGGGGCTGAGGAACTGTTGCAGCCTCGGCCCCTGCTCAGACCCATGTTTCCGGCCCCCAGCGCCCCGGCTAAGTCTCCTTCCCCTTGACCGCCTTCCTCCTGCGGCGCCTGGCGGGGTTGGTGGTGACTTTGGTTGCCGCCTCGCTGGTGGTTTTTCTGGTGTTGCAGATATTGCCGGGGGATCCTGCGAGTTTGATGCTGGACACCAATGCGCGGCCGGACACGCTGGCGGCGTTGCGGCGGCAGCTTGGCTTGGATCGGCCGGCGTGGATTCGCTACCTGGACTGGGTCTGGGGGCTGGTGCGGGGCGATTTCGGCGTTTCGTATACCTATTCGGTGCCGGTTTCCGAGCTGATCGGGCAGCGGGTGCTGGTCAGCCTGCCGCTGGCGGTGATGTCGATCTGCCTGTCCACGACGATCGCGATTCCGGTGGGGGTGCTGGCGGCGGCGAAGCGGGGGCGGCCGGCGGATGCCGCGGTGATGGGGGTGGCGCAGGTGGGGGTGGCGCTGCCGAATTTCTGGCTGGGGATATTGCTGATCCTGCTGTTCGCGGTGGCGGTGCCGATCCTGCCCGCTGGCGGGTTCGTCGGCTGGGACAAGGGGTTCTGGCCGGCCTTTCGCTGCCTGATCCTGCCGGCCTTCGCGCTGGCGCTGCCGCAGGCGGCCATTCTTTCGCGCGTGACGCGCTCGGCGGTGCTGGAGACGCTGGGGCAGGACTATGTGCGCACCGCGCTGGCCAAGGGGCTGAGCGGGATCGCGGCGCTGTGGCGGCATGCGGTGCCGAACGCGTTGATCCCGGTGGTGACGATCATCGGGCTGCAGTTCTCGTTCCTGCTGGCGGGGACGGTGATCATCGAGAACGTGTTCACGCTGCCCGGGATGGGCCGGCTGGTGTTCCAGGCGATCGCGCAGCGCGACCTGATCGTGGTGCAGGACCTCGTGGTGCTGCTTGCCGGCAGCGTGATCGTGGTGAATTTCCTGGTGGATCTCGCCTATCTGGCGCTCGATCCCCGTGTCACGCATGACGGCGCGCGATGAAGGTTTCCGGCAACCTGATCATCGGCGCGGCGCTGACCGGGCTGATGGTGGCGATGGCGCTGGTGTCGCTGGTCTGGACGCCCTATCCGCCGACGCGGATCAACATCGTCCGCCGGCTGGCGCCGCCATCCTGGAGCAACTGGCTCGGCACCGATCCGTTCGGGCGCGACGTGCTGTCGATGATCATGGCCGGCGCGCAGAGCTCGCTGTCGGTGGCGCTGATCGCGGTCCTGGTGGGCGCCGGGCTGGGCATTCCGCTGGGGCTGTGCGCG
>JBGAIK010000291.1:0-5708 GCA_044225615.1 Acetobacteraceae bacterium
AGCCGCAAGCAGTCCCGGTTTGCAAAGGCCCCCGGCCTTTGCCCGCCGGAGGCCTCTTCCCTACCTCACCCCGGTACTCCCGAACCCGCCCGCGCCGCGCGCGGTCGCATCGAGGTCGGCCACTTCGGTCCAGGCCAGCCGCACCACCGGCGCCAGCACCGCCTGGGCGATGCGCATGCCGCGTTCGATGGTGAAGGGCTCGGTCCCGGCATTGAGCACGATCACCTGCAACTCGCCCCGATAGTCCTCGTCCACCGTGCCGGGGCTGTTCGGCATGGTGATGCCATGGCGCAGCGCGAGGCCGGAGCGCGGCCGCACCTGCAGCTCGTAGCCGGGCGGCAGGGCGATCGCGAGGCCAGTCGGGATCAGCGCGCGGCCCCCCGGCGGGATCACCACCGGCGCCGTCACGGCGGCCAGCAGGTCCAGCCCTGCGGCGCCCGGGGTGGCGTAGCCGGGAAGCGGCAGGCCTTCGCCGTGCGGCAGCCGCTTGACGGCGACGGCAACGCTCATGCCAGGGCCGCCGCGATGCGCCCGGCCAGGCGCGCGGCGACCTGGTCCTTGTCCATGCGGGGCCAGTCCTCGATACCGTGGGCGGTCACCAGATGCACCTCGTTCTCCGTGCCGCCCATGATGCCGGTGGCGGGGCTGACGTCGTTGGCCACGATCCAGTCGGCATTCTTGCGCCGGCGCTTGTCCTGCGCATGGTCCAGCATCGCATGCGTCTCGGCGGCGAAGCCCACCACCAGGCGCGGGCGGGCAGGGCCGGCCGCGGCGATGGTGGCCAGGATGTCGGGGTTGGGGGTGAGCTCCAGCGCGGGCGGCGCCGCACCCGGCGCCTTCTTGATCTTCTGGTCGGCGGCGTGGGCCACGCGCCAGTCGGCCACGGCTGCGGCGAACACGGCGGCATCCGCCGGCAGCGCGGCCTGGCAGGCGGCGAGCATCTGTGCCGCGGTCTCGATGCGGATCACGTCCACGCCGGGCGGATCGGGCACCCCCACCGGCCCGCTGACCAGCGTGACGCGGGCGCCGAGCGCGGCCAGCGCCCCGGCAATGGCGTGGCCCTGGCGTCCGGAGGAGCGGTTGGCGATGTAGCGCACCGGGTCGATCGGCTCGTGCGTCGGCCCGGAGGTGACCAGCACGTGCCGCCCGGCCAGGGGCCGGGGAGCCTCCAGGCTGCGGATGTCGGGCGCCGGCAGGCGGATCGGCTCGGCCAGCAGCGCCTCGATCGCGGCCAGGATGGCGGGCGGCTCGGCAAGCCGGCCCGGGCCGTATTCGTTGCAGGCCATCACCCCCTCGTCCGGCCCGACCACCGCCACCCCGCGGCGGCGCAGCGTGGCCATGTTGTCCTGCGTCGCCGGATGCAGCCACATGCGCACGTTCATCGCCGGCGCCACCAGGATGCGCGTGTCGGTGGCCAGCAGCAGCGTGCTGGCGAGGTCGTCGGCCAGCCCCGCCGTCATCCTGGCCAGCAGGTCGGCGCTGGCCGGAGCGACCACGATCAGGTCGGCGCTGCGGGACAGCTGGATATGGCCCATCTCGCTCTCGTCGGTCAGCGAGAACAGCTCGGTATGGACCTTCTGCTCGGTGAGCGCCTGCAACGACAGCGGGGTGACGAAATGGGCGGCGCCCGCGGTCATCACGCTCGCCACGGCGCAGTCCTGCTTGCGCAGCAGGCGCACCAGCTCCAGCGCCTTGTAGGCGGCAATGCCGCCGCTGACGATCAGCAGCACGCGCTTGCCGGCAAGGCTCACAGCCGCCACCCGCTGTGGATCGCCGCGATGCCGCCGGAGAGGTTGCGCACCGTCACCCGCTCCAGCCCTGCCGCCTCCATCATCGCCTGCAGCGTCTCCTGGTCGGGGAACATGCGGATGCTCTCGGCGAGATACTGGTAGCTGTCGGCGTCGCCCGCCACCATGGCGCCCAGCCGCGGCAGCACCCTGAAGCTCCAGGCATCGTAGACGGGCGCCAGCGCGGCCACCCGCACGGCGCTGAATTCCAGGCAGTGGAAGCGCCCGCCGGGCCGCAGCACGCGGCGCGCCTCGGCCAGCACCGCGTCCTTGTCGGTGCAGTTGCGCAGCCCGAAGGCGATCGAGACGGTGTCCACCGACCGGTCCGGCAGCGGCAGATGCTCGGCATCGGCGTTGAGGAAGGCGAGGCCGCCGGCGAAGCCGCGCTGCAGCGCCCGGTCGCGGCCGACGCCGAGCATGCTGGCATTGATGTCGGACAGGATGGCGGGGCCGCCGCCGCCCCGGAGCCAGCCGAAGGTGATGTCCCCGGTGCCGCCGGCGAGGTCGAGCAGGCTGCGGCCGGGGCGCGGGTTCAGCGCGGCCACGAAGATGCGCTTCCACAGCCGGTGGATGCCCAGCGACATCAGGTCGTTCATGACGTCGTATTTCGGCGCGACGCTGTCGAACACCTCGCGCACGCGCTGTGCCTTCTCGGCGCGCGGCACGCTGCGGTAGCCGAAATCGGTCTCGTCGGCGGCGGGGCTGTCGCTCATGGCCCCACCTGTATAGCCTTGCCCGCACCATGCCGGAACTCCCCGAAGTCGAGACCGTGATGCGCGGGCTGCGCGCCAGGCTGGAGGGCCGGCGCATCGTCCGCGCGCAGGTGAACCGGCCCGACCTGCGCTTCCCCTTCCCCCCCGGCCTGGCCGCCCGGCTGACCGGGGCGGAGGTGACCGGCTTCCGCCGCCGCGCGAAATACATGCTCATGCGGCTGGCGGGCGGCGACAGCGTGCTGATCCATCTCGGCATGTCCGGCCGCATGCTGATCGGGCCGGCCGGAGCCAATGCCGTGCAACCGCACGAGCACATGGCGCTGGAGACCGACGACGGCTGGCGGGTCGGATTCATCGACCCCCGCCGCTTCGGCGCGGTGGACCTGATGGCGACCGCGGGCGAGGACGCGCACCGGCTGCTGGCCGGCCTCGGGCCCGAGCCGCTGGAGGACGCGTTCACCGCCGCCGCGCTGTCGGCCGCGCTGAAGGGCAGGCGCACCCCGATCAAGGCCGCGCTGCTCGACCAGCGGCTGGTCGCCGGGCTGGGCAACATCTATGTCTGCGAGGCGCTGTTCCGCGCCGGCATCAGCCCGGAGCGCCTGGCCCACACGGTGGCCGGCGCCCGCGCGCGCCGCCTGGTGCCGGAGATCAAGGCCACGCTGGCCGAGGCGATCGCCGCCGGCGGCTCCAGCCTGCGCGACTACGTCCAGCCCGACGGCGAGCTCGGCTACTTCCAGCACGCCTGGAAGGTCTACGGCCGCGAAAGCGAGCCCTGCGCCCGTTGCCCCGGCCCGCCGGCCTGCGCCGGCATCCGCCGCATCGTCCAGTCCGGTCGCTCGACCTTCACTTGCCCCCGCACCCAGCGCTAGCTAGAAGCCGCATCCCCGAAGGAGGCCACGCATGAGCAGCCCCGAGATGCCCCATCCTGAAATGATCATGGTGGAGACCCATGGCGCGGTCGGCCTGATCCGGCTGAACCGCCCGGCGGCGCTCAACGCATTGTGTCATCAACTCGTCACCGAGCTGGGCGCGGCGCTGCTGGCGTTCGACGCGGACCCGGCGATCGGCTGCATCGTGCTGACCGGCAACGAGAAGGCCTTCGCCGCCGGCGCCGACATCAAGGAGATGAAGGACAAGACCCACCCGGCCGCCTCGCTCGAGGATTTCATCGGCACCAACTGGGAAACCGTGCTGAAGGTGAAGAAGCCGGTGATCGCCGCGGTGGCCGGCTTCGCCCTCGGCGGCGGCTGCGAGCTGGCGATGATGTGCGACTTCATCGTCGCCGCCGACACCGCGAAATTCGGCCAGCCGGAGATCAACCTCGGCGTCATCCCGGGCGCCGGCGGCAGCCAGCGGCTGACCCGCTCGGTCGGCAAGTCCAAGGCGATGGACATGATCCTGACCGGCCGGATGATGGACGCGGCCGAGGCCGAGCGCTGCAACCTGGTCAGCCGCGTCTTCCCCGCCGCCGAGCTGATCGCCGAGACGCTGAAGATCGCGGAGAAGATCGCCGCCCTGTCGCCGGTGGCGACCGTCTTCGCCAAGACCGCGGTCAACCGCGCCTACGAGACCACGCTGGCCGAGGGCGTGCGGGCCGAGCGGGCGCTGTTCCTGTCGCTGTTCGGCACGCCCGACCAGATCGAGGGCATGAACGCCTTCGCCGACAAGCGAAAGGCGGTTTTCCGCCGCTGAGACGGCGGCCCCCGCGGCCCCGCCGACGCGCGCATTCCCGCCATGTTTCCGTGCCATGACGCTTCCTTGACTCCCTTCCTGCCCGCACCTAGAAGACCCACTTCGCCGTGCCGCATTCCATGCGGACAAGCCCCCATGTTCACCCCGACCGCCGGCGCCATGCCGGCGGCAGTCGATTGAAGAGAGCCGATGGCCAACACAGCTTCCGCGCGCAAGCGCATCCGCCAGACCGCGACGCGCACCGCGCGCAACCAGGCGCGCAAGTCCCGCATGCGCACCTTCGTGCGCAAGGTGGAGGAGGCGCTCGCCTCCGGCGACAAGGCCGCCGCCGCCGCCGCCCTGGTGGCCGCCCAGCCGGAGATGCA
Organism: Acetobacteraceae bacterium; assembly: GCA_044225615.1. GTDB lineage: Bacteria > Pseudomonadota > Alphaproteobacteria > Acetobacterales > Acetobacteraceae > CAIYPH01. The sequence continues at coordinate 4,558 of JBGAIK010000291.1, forward strand.
GCGCGCCGCCGGCAAGGGCGTGACGCACCGCAACACCGTCGCCCGCAAGGTCTCGCGCCTGGCCAAGCGCGTGAAGGCGCTCGCGGCGCAATAGCACCGCTGGGCGGTGCAATTGCACCGCCTGGGCGGTGCCTTGCACCGCCGGGCCGGGCGCGGCGACAGGATTTGCCAGCCGCGTCAACCGTCTTCCTGATCAAGCTTGGCTTATACTTGATCGGTTGGCCGCAAACTCTAGTCAAATCTTGGACAATACTTGGCGGGCCAGAATAGTCGGGCCCGCCTTTGCTTTTCCTGTTGCGCCATTCCGCATTTCCCCGTAGTCATTTCATTGACGGCGGCTACCCCACACCGCCGTCCGGACCTTCCGCCTGCCGCGTCCTGCGGCCGGACACCGTCGCACGCGGGGACCATCCGACGCCGTCGCATCCGGCAGTCCGCCAGCAAAAAGGGGGTGACGTGTCCGAAGAGCCGGCCCCCGAGCCCGCCTCCGCGCGTGGCCATGAGCAACTCGCGACGCAATGGGCCCGCCTGCGCGGGCGGCTGCAGAACGAGGTCGGCGAGGTCGAGTACCGCACCTGGCTGAAGCAGATGACGCTGGTCGGCCTCGATGGCGACGAGGTCACCATCGCGCTCCCCACCCGCTTCCTGCGCGACTGGGTGCGCAACAACTACAGCGACATCCTGGCCCTGCTGTGGCAGTCGGAAAACCGTGCCGTGCGGCGGGTGGAGCTCGTCGTCGGCGGCCTCGTCCAGTTCGCCACCCTCCCCGATCCGGCGCCGGCCGAGCCCCCCGCCGCCAGCCCCGCCACCGTCGCGCCCCGCTTCGCCCATCTGCTCGGCGGCACCCGCGGCGAGGACCGCGCCGAGCCCCGCGGCGGCGACGCCCCGCTCGATCCGCGCTTCAGCTTCGACAGCTTCGTCGTCGGCAAGCCCAACGAGTTCGCCTATGCCTGCGCGCGGCGCGTCGCCGAGCAGCCGGCCTGCGCCGGCTTCAACCCGCTGTTCCTCTACGGCGGCGTCGGCCTCGGCAAGACCCACCTGATGCACGCCATCGCCTGGCACATCCGCCTGAAGAAGCCGGAGAAGAAGGTCATTTATCTCTCGGCCGAAAAGTTCATGTACCAGTTCATCCGGGCGCTCCGGAACAAGAG
>JBGAIK010000292.1:0-1135 GCA_044225615.1 Acetobacteraceae bacterium
TCGCGCAGCTGCTTGTCCATGTTGACCTTGATCTTGTGCATCGGCACGTGGCCGGGGCCCTCGATCATCACCTGGCAGCCCTTGTCCCAGGCCACCCTGGTCAGCTCGCCCAGCGTCTCCAGCTCGGCGAACTGCGCCCGGTCGTTGGCGTCGGCGTTGGAGCCGGGCCGCAGCCCGTCGCCGAGCGAGAACGACACGTCGTATTTGCGCATGATGTCGCAGATCTCGTCGAAACGCTCGTAGAGGAAGCTCTCGCGGTGATGGGCCAGGCACCAGCGGGCCATGATCGAGCCGCCGCGGGAGACGATGCCCGTCACCCGCCGCGCGGTCAGCGGCACGTAGGCCAGCCGCACGCCGGCATGAATGGTGAAATAGTCCACCCCCTGCTCGGCCTGCTCGATCAGCGTGTCCTTGAAGACTTCCCAGTCGAGCTTGTCGGGGTCGCCGCCGACCTTCTCCAGTGCCTGGTAGATCGGCACGGTGCCGATCGGCACCGGCGAATTGCGCATGATCCAGCTGCGGATGTTGTGGATGTTGCGGCCGGTCGAGAGGTCCATCACCGTGTCGCCGCCCCAGCGGATGGCCCAGACCAGCTTCTCGACCTCCTCGGCGGCCGAGGAGGTCACCGCCGAGTTGCCGATATTGGCGTTGATCTTGACCAGGAAGTTGCGGCCGATGATGACCGGCTCCAGCTCCGGGTGGTTGATGTTGGCCGGGATGATGGCGCGGCCGCGGGCAATCTCGCTGCGGACGAATTCGGGGGTGACGAAGGCGGGAATCTCGGCACCGAAGCTCTCGCCGTCGGCGATGGTGGCCTCGGCGTTCTCCAGCATCTTCTGCCGCCCCAGGTTCTCGCGATGGGCGACGTAGATCATCTCCTCGGTGACGATGCCGGCGCGGGCGAACTCGTATTGCGTGACCAGTTGCCCGGGCTTGCCGCCGAGGATGGACCGCGCGGCGGGGCAGGAAGGGACGAGCTTGTCGCCGGTGACGAAGCCGTTGTCCTCGGGCTTCACCGCACGGGGCGCGATGGCATCGAAGCCGCGCTTCGCCAGCCACGGCCCCCGCACCTGCTCCAGCCCGGCCTCCAGGTCGATGCGCACCGCGGTGTCGGTGTAGGGGCCGGAAGTGTCGT
>JBGAIK010000292.1:1201-5652 GCA_044225615.1 Acetobacteraceae bacterium
CCGCAGCGGCGGTTCGTTGGCCGTGGGGTGCAGGTCGATCTCGCGGAAGGGCACGGCGATGTCGGGCCGCCCCTCCGGGCTCGAGAACACCTTGCGGGACCCGGCGACGGGGCCGGTGGTGACAGCGGCGGGCTTGGCCTGGACGTTCATGGGCGTCTCCTCCTCGCGTGCGGTCCGGGGGCGAGGGGGAAAAGCTGTTGCCGAATTGGCTTCCCGTTCCTACGCCGGCATGACCCGGATCAGGTTCTAGGGATCGCCGGGATCACCGGCATCTCAGCCCCTCGCGGGACACCCCTCGGATGCGGCGACGTTGGTCCCGTGCCACGCGGCTGTCAACAACGTCATGCTTGCGGTCGGCCATGACCCCACTAAGTTGCCGATAGCCCACCGGGAGACGACCATGCGCGCCTTGACCCTGCTCGCCCTTGGCGCACTCTGCGCCGCCACGCCGGCTGCCGCCCAGGCGCCGTCGGAGGCGTGCCTCGCCGCGGCCTCGCCGCAGGACGGCCCGGTCGCCTTCCGCGACGTGAAATTCGCCGTCTACGAGGCCGGCGTGCCCGGCGGCGCCCCCAACGCCCGGCAATCGGTGGTCAGCATGCAGGCCTGCCTGATGGTGCAGGGCAGCGCCCCGTCCTATGCCGTCGCCTACCTGCCGGCGATCTACACCGCCGACGGCCACATGCTGCATGCCGGCAACGCCGCCTTCATCCGCGTGCCCGCCGACGACCCGAAGGGCGGCCCTGCCCACATGGTGATCACCGAGAGCTTCTCGGTCGGCTACCTGATCGACCGCGCCAAGCTGGCCCGCGCGCTCACCGTCAGCGGCCTGCGGGCTGGCCCGTGCACCGCGACGCCCGATGGACGATGCCAGCCGCTGCCGGCGGATCTGCCGATGAAGCGGGTCGTGGTGCCGGCGTGCCTGGCCGACGGCAGCGTGCCGCCCCCGGCGGAGTGTCCGGCGGCGGCGCGCTAGCGGCGACCACCAGCGGCGCCACGTCCGCCACGGGCGGCGCCACGGTGCGCAGCTTCTCCAGGAAGCGGGTGATGCTGGCGCGGATCGCGCCTTCATTGGCCAGGCGCAAGCGGATGATGGCGATCGGCGAATCGGAGAAGCCGGCGGTGTAGGCGGCCGTCACCGTCTCCAGCAGCACCGGCTGGCCGGCCGGTCCGAACACCTTGTAGTTCACGTGCGACGTCACCTCCAGGTTGATCCCGAAGGCCGGCTGCGCCAGGCCGAGCAGGTTCACGTCCACCGGGAAGCGGCAGCCCGCATCGGCACCGATCAGCCCCGCTGCCGCCATGGAGCGCGCCAGCGCAGCGCGGAAATCCGTGTCCGACACCTTGGAAACCCAGAGCGGGTTGGTCTCCTCGCCGCCGGTCACGCTGCGCACGCACATCGCCCCCGCGAATGCCGGCGGGAAGCTGGCCTGGGGCAGGGTCACCACCATGTTGGTGGGCTCCGCCGGCGTGGCGCAGGCGGCGAGCAGGGCGAGCAGGCCGAAAAGCAGCGGGCGCAGGATCATCGCGGGGGGCATCCCTTGTCGCGGGCAAGCAGGTCGAGCCGCTGGTTGCGGTCGAGCAGGGCGCGCGCCTGGACCTGCTCGGCGTTGGAGAGGTCCATGCTGGCGGCGGCGGCGAGCCCGCCGAACGGGATCGCGGTGGCGATGCCGCGCGCCACGTTGCCGCGCGCCACCTCCGCATCCTGGCCCAGCAGCGCCGCGGCGCGGCTGCGGTTGGCCTCGGACTCGGCGGCAATCGCGGCACAACCCATCGCGTCATCGCCCGGCTGCACCATCGCCACCGGGGTCACCGGCCGCGGCGCGCAGCCGGCCAGCACCCACGCGATCGCCACGGCGCACAGCCCGATCCGCACGCTTGGTCTCCGCCCAGGAACGTTACGCCCATCCCACGCGGCGGCGGGCGAGTCAATCAGGCCGGTGCCAGCCGCGGCAGCCTTATCGGCAGGTTGAACGCGGCCGCCACCAGGCCCGAGGCGGCGGTGGCGAGGAAGGCCACGTCGTAGCTGCCGGTCGCGGTGAAGATGATCCCGCCCATCCAGGCGCCCAGGAATCCGCCCACCTGGTGGCTGACGAAGCACACCCCGAACAGTGCCCCGATATCGCCGAGCCCGAAGCGCCGTGCGATCACCCCGTTGGTCAGCGGCACGGTGCCGAGCCACAACAACCCCATGGCGATGGCGAACAGCGCGGTGCTGAGCGCGTCCTTCGGCGCCAGCCAGAAGGCGAGGATCGCCACGGTGCGCAGCGTGTAGATCGCCGCCAATACCACATGCGGCGGCAGGCGCTGCCCCAGCCGCCCGCACATGTACGACCCGACGATGTTGGCCCCGCCCACCAGCATCAGCGCCCAGGCCCCGGCCGAAGCCGGCATGCCGCACAGCGTCAGGTAGCCGGGCAGGTGCGTCCCCAGGAAAGCCAGCTGGAAGCCGCAGGTGAAGAAGCCGAGCGTCAGCAGCACGAAGCTGCGATCCCCGAGCGCCGCCCGCACCGCCGCCAGCGACCGCCGCGGCGCCGGCCGGTCGAGCGAGGCGCGATCGAGCGGACCGCCCATCGGCAGCGCCACCAGCAGCAAGGCTGCCAGCACCAGCAGCCCGCCGGCCACCCCGCCCCAGGCGATCGCCGCCGCCGCGACCGGCAGCAGCAGCATCTGCCCCACCGAGCCCCCGGCGCTGGCAATCCCGGTCGCGCCCGACCGCCGCGCGGCCGGAAACGCGCGCGCCACCGCCGCCAGCGACACGCCGAAGCCCAGGCAGGCGGTGCCGATGCCGGTCAGCACGCCGATGCCCAGCATCACCGTCCAGCCATTGGTCACCCAGGCCGGCAGCGCCATCCCGGCGGCATAGAGCAGCACGCCCGCCACGATGATCCGCCGCGTCCCGTCGCGGTCCACCCAGGCCCCGGCGATCGGCTGGGCGATGCCCCAGACCAGGTTGTGCACCGCCATGGCCAGCGAGGCGGTGGCGAGCGACACCCCCAGCGCGTCCAGCGGCACCAGGAACAGCCCGAACGTCGCCCGCGTCCCCAGCGCCATGGACAGCACCACGGATCCCGCGACCAGCGCCGCGGTCTGCGCCTTCGTATTGGCTTCGGTCACGGCACGTCGCGGGCCAGCATGGCCCCCAACGGACGGCCGCCGAACAGATGCACGTGGAAATGCGGCACTTCCTGGCCGGCATGCTCACCCATGTTGGCCAGCAGCCGGTAGCCGGGCGCCTCCAGCCCCAGTTCCCGCGCCACGGTCCCCACCGCCCGCACGAACCCCGCGATCTCCGCCTCGCTCGCCTCGGCGGCAAAATCGGCGAAGGACACGCAGGCCCGCTTCGGGATCACCAGCACATGGGTTGGCGCCTGCGGGTTGATGTCATGGAAGGCGAGCGCCCACTCGTTCTCGAACACCTTCCGGCAGGGAATCTCCCCGCGCAGGATGCGGGCGAAGATGTTGCTGCTGTCGTACGGCCCCAGGCCCTTCACCGGCATCGTCGCTGCTCCGTCTGCTCGTGCCCGAAATTGGGGACGGAACGGAAACCCGGCAAGCCCGCTTTCGCGCGACGTGGCCGGACCAAAGCGGGCCGGTCAGGGAATCTTCGACGTCGCCAGCCCCACCTTGGCCGGCAGCTTGCGCACGCGGGACGCCTTCTCGGCAATGCCCGAGATGCCCTCGCGCCGCTGCAGCTCCATCCAGACATGCTCGGGCCGGATGCCGGCATCCACCCACAGCACCAGCAGGTGGTAGAGCACGTCGGCGCTCTCGGCCACCACGCCGTCGGGATTGCCGCGCGTCGCCTCGATCAGGCACTCCACCGCTTCCTCGCCGAATTTCTGCGCCACCTTGGCGGTGCCGCGCGACAGCAGCCGGGCCGAGTGGCTGATCTCCGGATCGGCGTTGCGGCGGCCCTCCACCACGGCCCACAGCCGGTCGAGCACGGTCGCCGAGGCGCCGATCGCCGCCGGCGGCGCCGGGCGCAGCGCCGGTGCCGCCGCGGCACCGCCGTTCTTGGCGACCTTCGCCGCCTTGGGCTGCGCCTTCTTGGCGGCCTTCTTCGCCGGCTTCTTGGCCGCCTGGCGGTCGTCCTTAGCAATCCGTTGGCGGTCACTCTTGGCGATCCGCTTGGCGCCGCCCTTCTTGGTCGTCTTCGCCATCCGATGGCCCCCTAAGCCGCAAGCCCGGCGCGCGGCAGCCGCACCGGCAGCCCGGCCGCAGCAAGCGCCGCCTTCACTTGCGATATGGTGAACGTGCCGAAATGGAACACGCTCGCCGCCAGCAGCCCGGTCGCCCCGGCGCGCGCGCCCTGCACGAAATGATCCAGCGTGCCCCCCCCGCCCGAGGCCACCACCGGCACCCGCACCGCACCGCACACCGCCCCCAGAAGGTCCAGGTCGAACCCCTTGCCGGTGCCGTCGCGGTCCATGCTGGTCAGCAGGATCTCGCCC
>JBGAIK010000293.1:0-6277 GCA_044225615.1 Acetobacteraceae bacterium
TGATCCTGGCCGGGGACGCACACGGCGGGCGGGCGACGTTCCTCGCCCACGAGGTGGAGGACTACGCGCCCGTCGCCGGCGACATGATCTGCGCCGACCGGGCGGCCCGCGGCGCCCGGATTTCCACCCTCGCGCAGCGGCGGGCGGAGCTCGGCCAGGGCCGGCCGATGCATTGCGACATCGTGCTGCGCACCGCGCCGGGCGAGGTGCTGGCGGTGGGCGGCAACGTGGCGCAGGCGGTGACGGCGGTGCGCTACCGCACCGACGCGGCGGGGCGGCTGGTGCGCAACGTGCGGCGCTGGTTCGCGGTGTTCGAGAACCGGATTCCGGTGGGCCGCCCGGGCGCTTGACACGCCGCCCGCAAGGGCACACCGCTGGCGCCCGAATGCCAGCGGAGGAGACCGCCATGCCCGCCATCCCGCCCATCCTGCTCGTCGGCCTCGGCAAGATGGGGGGTGCGATGCTGGCCGGCTGGCGGGAGCGCGGGCTGGAAGCCGCCGTCGCCGTCGATCCGATGTCCCCCGCCGCCCCGGGAGCGGAGGTCACGGTGGTCGCCGACGCGGCGGGCATCCCGGCCGGCTTCGCGCCGGCCGCCGTGGTGCTGGCGGTGAAGCCGCAGAACGCGGCCGAGACGCTGCCGCTCTACGCCCGCCATGCCGGCTCGGCGGTGTTCCTCTCGATCATGGCCGGCAAGAACCTTGCCGGCATGGCGGGGCTGCTGGGGCCGGGGGCGGCGATCGTGCGCTCCATGCCCAACACGCCGGCGGCGATCGGCCAGGGGATCACGGTGGCCTGCGCCGGGCCGGGGGTGACCGCGGGCCAGCGCGGGCTGTGCGACACGCTGCTGGCCGCCATCGGCAAGGTCGCCTGGGTGGACGACGAGGCGCTGATCGACCCGGTCACCGCGGTCTCGGGCGGGGGGCCGGCCTATGTGTTCCTGCTGGCGGAGCTGCTGGAGCAGGCGGCGATCGAGCAGGGCATCCCGGCCGACCTCGCCCGGCTGATGGCGCGCCAGACCGTCTCCGGCTCGGGCGCGCTGCTGGCCGCGAGCAGCGAGGACGCCGCCCAGCTGCGCCGCAACGTGACCAGCCCCAAGGGCACCACCGAGCGGGCGCTGGCGGTGCTGATGGAGAAATCGGCCTGGCCGGACGCCGTCTCGCGCGCGATCGCCGCTGCCACCGCACGTTCACGCGAATTGGCGGGATGATTCCGCCGGCGGCCGGTATAGTCTGCCCGCATGGAAGACACCGAGTTCTCCCCCGCCGAGTTCGATCGCGCCCTGGTCGCCGCCGCCTTCGACGAGATCGCCGCCCATGGCTGGCTGCGCTTCGGCGTCGCCCGCGCCGCCGCGTCGGCTGGCCTGCCGCTCGCCAGGGCGCGGCTGCGCTTGCCGACAAGCTGGCACGTGCTGCGCGCGTTCGGCCGCATGGCGGATGCCGCGGCGCTCGCCGAGGTCGCGACCGAGGGCAGCGTGCACGACCGGCTGCTGGACATGGTCATGCGGCGGCTGGACGTGTTCCAGACCCATCGTGCGGGCGTGGTGGCGCTGCTGAAGGCGCTGCCGGCCGACCCCGGCACGGCGCTGCTGCTGGCGCGGTCGAGCCTGGACAGCATGGGCTGGCTGCTGGAGGCGGCGGGGGTGAGCGCGGCCGGACCGGCCGGGCAGCTGCGCCGCAAGGGCCTGCTCGCCGTCTGGCTCTATACCCTGCGCGCCTGGCAGCGCGACGACAGCCCCGACATGGCGGCCACCATGGCCGCGCTCGACCAGGCGCTGACCCGCGCCGGGCGGGCCGCGCAATGGCTCGAGGGCCGCCGCCGGAGCGCGGCCGCGCCGCCGGCCGCCGAACCGCCACCCCCCGAACCCTCGTAAGGAGACCGCCATGGCCACCCCTCCGATTCCCGGCTTTCCCTTCGGCCATGGACCAGGCCTGAAGCGAGCAGCCGAGGAGTTCGCACATGCTGGGCGGGTCGGCTTCTGCCGGCGCTGCCGGACATGGGCGCTGCTGACCGCAGAAGCGCAACATGGAGGCGCTGTCGGCAGCCAACCGCGTGGCCCTGGAAGGGGCGCAGGCGGTGGCGCAGCGCCACATGGAGATCATGCAGCAGACCATGTCCGAACTGACCGAGGCGATGCGTGCCCTGGCCACGGCCGATGCGCCGCAGGCGAAGGCGGCCAAACAGGCGCAGCTGCTGAAGCAGGCCTATGAGCGCGCGGTCGCCAACGCCAGGGAGATGTCGGAGCTGATCCAGCGCGCCAACGGCGAGGCGATCGGCGTGCTCAACCAGCGCTTCGCCGAGGCGATGGACGAGGTGAAGACCCTGGCGGAGAAGGCGGGCAAGGGGTAGGCGACGGCGGCCGCGGCCGCGGGACGATGCGGCGGCTTTTCCTGCATATCGGCTACCCCAAGACGGGCACCACGGCGTTGCAGGCGTTCCTGGCCGCGAACGGGGCGGCGCTGGCGGCGCAGGGGGTGCTGTATCCCAGCGCGGGGCGGCTGCACCGGTACGGGCGGCTGGACGATGCGCATTACGGGGCGAGCTTTGCCATGGGGCTCGGCGCCTGGGACCGGCCGGCCGACGTTGCCATCCCCGAGGGGGTCGGCGCGGCGATCGCGGCCGAGGCGGCGGCGGCCGGCGCGGAGCGCGTGGTGGTCAGCTCCGAGTATTTCGCCACCGCCGGGCCGGCCGAGCGGGCGCGGGTGCAGGCCGAGTTCGCGGACTTCGAGATGCGGATCGTCTGCTACCTGCGGCGGCACGACGACGCGCTGGAATCGGCCTATGCCCAGGCGGTGAAGACGGTGGCCGACCCGCCCTGGGGGGCCAGCGTCGAGGGCTATGTGGTGCACGAGCTGGGGATGGGCACCTTCTCCTACGACTATCTGGGCGTGCTGCGGCAATGGGCGCACAGCTTCGGCACGCCGGCGATCACCGTGCGGCCCTATGAGCGGGCGCAGAACCAGCCCGACATCGCGGCCGATTTCCTGCGGGTGATCGGGGTGGAGGACGGTCCGGGCTTCGTGCGGCCGCCGCGCGCCAACCCTTCGATCGGCCCGCGCACGGCGGCGGCGATCCAGCTGGTGCGGCGCACCGGGCTCGCGCCGGCGGAGAAGCAGTGGGTGGTGGGGCAGCTGATCGCGGCCGACGCGCTGGCGCCGTCCGACGCGCACTACCTGACGGCGGTGCTGCGCGAGTCGCTGGTGCGGCGGCACTGGCCGATGTACCGGGTGATCGCGCGCGAGTTCATGGGCAGCGACGAGCCGCTGTTCACGGCGCCGCGGCCGGACGGCATCGATGATCTGCGCCGCGACGACATGAGCCCCGAGGCGCTGCTGGAAACCGTGCTGCGCCCCTTCCTGCCCCGGGGCGAGGCATGAGCGTCGTGCACGGCGCCGTCGACGGGTTCGAGGGCTACTGCCTGGCCGGCTGGGCGATCGCCCAGCCGGACGACCATGCCTGCGTGATCGAGATCCGCGACGCGGCGGGGCAGGTGGTGGCGGGCGGATGACGCGCAGCCGGGCCGACCTCGCCTCGCTCGGCTATGGCCGCAGCTCCTTCGCCTTCCGCATCCCGCCGCGCGATCGACGCGGCGAGCTTCACCGTCACCGCCGACGGGCAGCCGCTACGTGCTCGCCGGTGCGGGCGGGGCGGGGCATCTTCGACGGGTTCACCGATATCGGCGACGGGCATCTGGACGGCTGGGTGACGGAGCGCTGCGACGACCGGCGCCGCCGCTGATCCAGATCGTGGACGACAGCGACGCGGTGCTGGTCTCGGTGGGGCGGATCGACCGGGAGTCGGGCGATCACGCATTTCATGCCGGCGCGCTTCTACCTGCCGATCCCCGATGCGCTGCTGGGGCGCGGCCCGGTGCGGCTGCGCACGCTGGCCAACGGGGTGCAGGTGGGGCGGCCGATCACGGTCGGGCTGACGGTGGAGGGCGGCATCGACACGCTGACCGCGACCCGCTGCGCCGGCTGGCTCGCGGTGCGCGAGGACCCGAAGCGGCGCGTGGCGATCGCGGCCTTCCGCGACGGGCGCAAGGTGGGCGGGGGCAGCACCGGGGCGGGCGCCCATCCCGATGCGGCGGGATGGCGGCCGGGCTTCGATTTCGCCATCGACGAGGGGCCGCCATCGGACGCGATGCACCTGCTGTCGCTGAGGATCGCGGCGACCGGGCAGGAGCTGTTCGGCGGCCCGTTCCTGGTGGGCGGCCGGGCCGGGGCGGTGGCGGCGGCGCGGCGGGCGGCGCAGGCGGCGCTGGCCGCCGGGCTCGACCCCGCCGCGGCGGCCATGCTGCGGGAGGCGATGGCGGGCCAGATCGCGCGGCTGCGCCTGGGGCCGGCGCTGGTGCGGGTGGCGCCGCTCCCGGCCGCGGCGGCGGCGGAGGGTCCGCGGCTGACGGTGCTGGTGCCGGTCTATCGCGGGGTGGAGGTGACGCGGGCCTGCATCGACAGCGTGCTGGCGCAGCGCGACCCGGCGCGCGATGCGCTGCTGCTGATCGACGACGCCTCGCCGGAGCCGGCGATGGCGCCGCTGCTGGCGGGCTATGCCGGGCTGCCCGCGGTGACGGTGCTGACCAACCCGGCCAATCTGGGGTTCGTCGGCACGGTCAACCGCGGCCTCGATGCCTGCCCGGCGGGCGACGTGCTGCTGCTGAACTCCGACACGCGGCTGTTCGCCGGCGCGCTGGACGAGCTGCACGCGGTGGCCCATGCCGGGCCGGGCGTGGGCACCGTGACGGCGCTGTCGAACAACGCCTCGGTGTTCACCTATCCGGCGACCAACGAGCCCGAGGAATCGCTGCCCGACGCCGGCTGGGAGGAGCTCGCCGCGGTGGCACTCGCGGCCCATCGCGGCCAGGCGGTGGAGGTGCCGACGGCGCACGGGTTCTGCATGCTGATCACGCGGGCGATGCTGGACCGGGTGGGACGGCTGGATCCGCGCTTCGGCCGCGGCTACGGCGAGGAGAACGATTTCTGCCAGCGCGGCGCCGATCTCGGGTTCAGGCACCTCGCGGCGGCGGGCGTGCTGGTGGAGCATCGCGAGGGGGTCTCGTTCGGGGCCGAGCGGACGGCGCTGCTGGCGGCGAACCTGGCGCGGCTGGCTTCGATGTATCCGGAATACGATGCCGCGATCGCCGCGCATGAGCGGCGCGACCCGCTGCGCGCGGCGCGCTGGACGCTGCATCGGCATCGGCTGGCGAAGGCGCGGGCGGCGGCCGGGCGGCTGGTGCTGCTGGTCGGCAACCAGCTGGGTGGCGGCACGCGGCGGGCGGAGCGGGAGATCGGCGAGGCGGCCGGGTATGGCGGGGCAGTGCTGCTGCGGCTGTCCTGCCCGCAGGCGGGGGGGATCGCGCTGGAATGTGCGGCGCCGGCGTTCCGGCTGCGCTTTGCGGCCGAAGAAGCGGGCGCGGCCGAAACGGTGTTCGCGATGCTGGAGGGGTGCGGCGTGGACATGGTGCTGGTGCACCATACGCTGGGCTTCGTGCCGGGTTTCATCGCCGGGCTGGCGGAATTCTGCCGCGGCCGGCGGGCGATCGCCTATGCGCATGATTTCTATGCGGCGTGCCCGCGGGTGACGATGATCGACGCGCTGGGGCGGTTCTGCGGCGGGCCGGAGACCGGGCGCTGCGACCGCTGCATCGGCATGGCGGGGGTGCACGAGGCCTCGCGCACCGAGGCGCTGACGGCCGGGCAGCATCATGCGCTGTTCGCGGACCTGCTGGGGGCGATGGCGCTGGTGGTGGCGCCGTCGCAGGACACGGTGGGGCATCTGGCGCCGGTGTTTCCCGGCGCCTCGATGGTGGCGCTGGCGCATCCGCATCTGGGGCGGGATTTCCCGGCGGCGGCGCGCGAGGGGAATGTCACCGACATCGTGCTGCTGGGGGCGATCGGGCCGCACAAGGGCTCGGCGGCGCTGCTGGACCTGGCGCGGCGGGCCTGGCTGACCCATCCGCAGCTGCATTTCCACGTGATCGGCTACACCGACATCGACGCGGCGCTGCAGGCGATCGGCAACGTGACGATCACCGGCGAATACCGCGACGCCGACCTGCCGGACCTGGTGGCGCGGACCGGCGGGCGGCTGGCGCTGTTCCTGCAGGTGTGGCCGGAGACCTTCTCCTACACGCTGACCGAGGCGGCGACGCTGGGGCTGGTGCCGGTGGTGCCGGATATCGGCGCGCCGGCCGAGCGGGTGCGGGCGGCCGGGTTCGGCGTGGTGTTCCCGTTCCCGTTCGATGCCGAGACGGTGCTGGCGACGCTGGACGGGATCGCAG
>JBGAIK010000294.1:0-5572 GCA_044225615.1 Acetobacteraceae bacterium
GGGCGAGCCGCCGCCGCTCGACGATCCCGAGCCGGCCCGCGGCCGCGGGCCCGGCCGCCGGCCGCGCAAGGAGCGCAAGCTGATCGAGGCGCCGGTGCTGGGCACCGCCCAGCAGGCCCGCGCGCTCGCCATCCGCGAGAAGATGTCCCCGGCCGACGAAGCGAAGTTCTCGGCGATGCTGGAAAAGGCCGGCACCGTGAAGGAGCAGCTCTACATCACCAAGGGGCTGGCCGCCGGGCATTCGCTGGCGGAGCTCGAGGCCTTCGCCGCCAAGATCGCCGGCAAGGACGACAAGTGGATGCAGGACAACCTGAAGCTGACCGGGGATTCCACCGGCAGCGGCATCAAGCAGCAATGGCACATGTCGTGCAACGCGACGACCGCGCAGGCGGTGAAGGGCGAGCTCGACCCGCTCTACGCGCTGAAGCTGCACGAGGAGAACACCGACGTCTCCAAGGCCAACGACACCGACGCGACCGCGATGAACGTGAAGATGGGCGCCGAGCAGAAGCAGATGCTGGAGAGCGCCTATCCCGACGGCCGCCGCGGCGGCGAGGCGTCCAACCGGGCGGACCCGACGCCCAAGCGCGGACGCTGGAACACCGACCTGCTGAACAACATGGAAGACACCACCGGGCTGAAATACGCCAACAACAAGCTCGGCGGGTCGATCACCATCGAGACCGCGATCGCGGCGATGAAATCCGACGCCGCCCAGGGCATCCCGCTGCCGATCGTGATCGGCAATGCCAGCGGCCAGTACACCCACTACGTGCTGGTGACGGCGTGCGACGAGGGGCCGCCGGTGAAGTTCGCCATCCACGACCCGTGGGAAGGCAAGACCTACTACCGGCGCGAGGAGACCATCCGGGCGGGGCGGATCAACATCGCGGGGTCCAACATGATCACCGCCTATGAGAACCCGACGGTGGTGCCCACCACATGAGCGGGACCGACGACAGCGATGACGAGGCCGGGCCAAGCCGGGACGAGCTGCTGGCGCTGGAGCCCGGGATCTACCTGGGCGACGGGTTCTGCGACGCGGCGGGCCGGCCGCGGCGGGAGCTGCGCACGCTGTGGGCCAATGCCGCCTCCGTCCAGCTGGCGGATCGCGGCGTGGCCCCGCAGGAGCTCGCCTTCACCTACGAGGCGCTGCGCATCCTGCTGCCCGAGACCCGCGGCGCGCCCGCGGCGCGGGCCGAGACCGCGCTCGACGACGCGCTGGCGGCGACGGCGCGGATGATTCAGCAGGACAACAACGAAGGACTGGTCGTATGGCTCGAGGATTGCGTGGCCGCGGTCCGGACGGAGGCGGATCTGGAGGCGTTGATGCAGCACGTGCTGGCGGTGCTGCGGCTGCACGCGGTGGCGGCGTCGTTCGGTGGGGACGACGGGGAATCGGCGCAGCCTTTGGGTGTTGGTGCGTGATGGCCCAGGCGCAGGCGGCGTTCACGGTGCAGATCGGCGGCGCCATCGTGCCGGCGGGCGACCCGGCGGCGGTGGCGCAGGCGATCGTTGCCGCCAACGCGAAGGCGCGGGTGGACGGGGTGGACGACGCGTTCAATCCGAACCTGATCGACCCGGGCAAGGCGCAGGCGCTGCTCGCGGCGCTGCTGCGCGATCCGGGCGACCTGGCGGCCCGGCTGGGCGGGCGGGCGCTGGATTTGACGGCGCTGCACATGCGGATCGGGGTGAGCTCGCCCACCACGGTGGCGAGCTTCGCCGCGGCGAAGGTGGAGCTGACGCTCGATCATCCGCTGTCCTACAGCGGGCGGGCCGTGGTTGCCGTCGATTGCGATGGCGCGGCGGCACGGGTGGGCGAGGCGCGCAGGCGGGCCGAGGCGGCGAAGGAGAAGCCGGCGCGGTTCCTGCTGAGCCATGCCTGGCTGGACAATGCCGAGGCGGTGCTGTCGTGCCGGCCCGGCGACGCGGCGGCGAAGGCGGACCGGGATGCGGCGGACAGGCTGATGCGGGCCTCGATGGTGCCGACGGGGAGCATGCAGTAGGGGGCGTTCGCGTCCGGAAGCAGCGGCGGCTGCGCGTTTGCCGCCGCCGACCATCCCGCCCGCGAGCCCCGGTCAGCGGACGCTCGCCACCCCTGTCTCCATCCGCATGCCGAACAATTCCCGCATCTTGCGCCTGCCTTCCGGCGTCACCGTGACGGCCCGGCTGTTCGGCGTGCGCCGCACCCAGCCCTGTGCCAGGCAATGCGCGCAAAGCGCCGCGCCGAGCCGCCCCGCGAGATGCGGCCGGCGCTCGCTCCAGTCCAGGCAGGGCCGGCAGAGCAGGCGCCGGCCCGGCGCGGGCGCGATGCCCAGGCTGTCCAGAAGGGCGGCGCCCTTCTCGGTGACCAGGCCGCCATCCGCCGTCAGCTCCACCTGCCCGGCTTCGACCAGCGCGTCGGCGAGCGCCACGCCCAGCCGGCCGGCCAGGTGGTCGTAGCAGGTGCGGGCGGCGCGCAGCGCGGCGTCGCGCGGGCCGGTGGCGACGGGGCGCAGCGTGCCGGCGACCTGCATGATGCCCTCGATCATGCGCGCGACCTCGCGCGAGGCGAGGCGGTGGTAGCGGTGGCGGCCCTGCTTCTCGGCGGCGAGCAGGCCGGCGCCGGCGAGCCGGGCGAGATGGGCGCTGGCGGTCGGCGCGGCGATGCCGGCGGCCCGGGCGAGCTCGCCCGCGGTGAGCGCGCGGCCGTCCATGAGCGCGCCGAGCATGGCGGCGCGGGCCGGATCGCCGAGCAGGGCGGCGATTTCCGCCATCCGGTTGGTGGTTGCCATGCGGTCCTCCATCGAGGCCGGCAGCGTAGCATGGCGGCATGGCCATCGGTTCGGCGCCGGCCGAAGCATTGGCCCTCGCTCCCGTCCGAGAAGACCCCCGTGCAGCGGGAGGCGGGCGATGGCGTTCCATGGGTGGCGGGTGGTCTGGGCGGCCTTCGTGCTGGCGGTCTTCGGCTGGGGGGTGGGGTTCTACGGCCCGCCGGTCTACCTGCAGGCGGTGCGCGAGGCGCGGGGCTGGCCGGTGGCGCTGGTGGCCGCGGCGGTGACGCTGCATTTCCTGTCCGGCGCGGTGGTGGTGGCGCGGCTGCCGGCGCTGTATCGCCGCTTCGGCGTGCCGGCGGTGACGCGGGCCGGCGCCGTTCTGCTGGCGCTGGGGGTGCTGGGCTGGGCGCTGGCCGCGGCGCCGTGGCAGCTGTTCCTGGCGACGCTGCTGAGCGGCGCGGGCTGGGTGGCGATGGGGGCGGCGGCGGTCAACGCCATCATCGCGCCGTGGTTCGTGCGCACCCGGCCGGCGGCGCTGGCCATGGCCTACAATGGCGCCAGCATCGGCGGCGTCGTGTTTTCGCCGCTCTGGGTGGCCGCGATCGGGCGGCTGGGCTTCCCGCTGGCGGCGTCCGCCGTCGGCGCGGTCATGGTCGCGGCGATCTGGTGGCTGGCCGGACGGTATTTCAGCCGCATGCCGGAGGCGCTGGGGCAGGTTGCGGATGGCGGGGCGGCGGGCGCGGCGGTGGTCGTGGTGGCGGCGCGCCCGCTGCCGGCGGCCGGGGCGTGGCGGGATTGGTGCTTCGTCACGCTGGCGGCCGGCATGGCGCTGGGCCTGTTCGCCCAGATCGGCCTGCTGGCGCATCTGTTCTCGCTGCTGGTGCCGGTGCTGGGCGGGCAGACGGCCGGGGTCGTCATGGGGGCGGCGACGCTGGCGGCGATCGGCGGGCGCACGCTGGTGGGCTGGCTGATGCCGCCCGGGGCGGATCGCCGGCTGGTCGCCTGCGCCAGCTACGCGGTGCAGATCGCGGGCTCGGCCGCACTGCTGCTGGCGGGCGGGGCGAGCGTGCCGTTGCTGGTGGCGGGGGTGCTGCTGTTCGGGGCCGGCATCGGCAACGCGACCTCATTGCCGCCGCTGATGGCGCAGGCCGAGTTCACGCGCGCGGATGCGGCCCGGGTGGTGCCGCTGATCGTGGCCACCAGCCAGGCGGCCTATGCCTTCGCGCCGGCCGCGTTCGGCGTGCTGCGGGAGCTGGGTGGCGCGCCGGCCCTGTTCGCCGTGGCCATGGCGGTTCAGGCCGCTGCCACCGCCACGTTCCTCGCCGGCAGGCGGGCTACAGCGTGATCCTGAGCCGGTTCGCGATCTCGCCCACCACGCCGCGGCGGAAGGCGATGACGCAGGCGATGAAGATCACGCCCTGGATCACGGTGACCCAGGCGCCGGCCTGCGCCAGGTAGTTTTCCATCGTGGTCAGGATCAGCGCGCCCATGACCGGGCCGAAGATGGTGCCGAGGCCGCCGAGCAGGGTCATCAGCACGACCTCGCCCGACATGGCATAGTGCACGTCGGTCAGCGTGGCGATGCCGAACACCAGGGACTTGGTGCCGCCGGCCGCGCCGGCCAGCGCGCAGGAGAGGATGAAGGCGACCAGCTTGTAGCTGTCGGTGCGGTAGCCGAGCGAGGTGGCGCGGGGCTCGTTCTCGCGGATCGCCTTCAGCACCTGGCCGAAGGGGGAATGGACGACGCGGTGGACCAGCAGGAAGCCGGCGAGGAAGATCACGGCGACCAGCACGTACATCGCCATGTCGGGCTGCAGCGGGATCAGGCCCAGCAGCTTGCCACGGGGAATCTGCTGGATGCCGTCCTCGCCGCCGGTGAAGGGGGCCTGGAGGCAGAAGAAGTAGCTCATCTGGGCCAGCGCCAGCGTGATCATGGCGAAGTAGATGCCCTGGCGGCGGATGGCGAGCCAGCCGAACACGGTGCCGAGCGCGCCGCCGGCCAGTGTGGCGAGCAGGATCGCCACCTCGGGCGTCGCGCCCCAGGCCTTGGCGGTGTAGCCGGCGACATAGCCGCCCATGCCGAAATAGGCGGCGTGGCCGAAGCTCAGCAGGCCGACATAGCCGATCAGCAGGTTGAAGGCGCAGGCGAACAGGGCGAAGCACAGCACCTTCATCAGGAAGACGGGGTAGAGCACGAAGGGTGCGACCGCGATCAGCGCCAGCATGACCAGGAAGGCGGCCAGCTGCGGGCGCGAGAAGCCGAGGAAGGAAGCGCGGTGCATCAGGCGTTCTTCCCGAACAGGCCGGCCGGGCGCACCAGCAGGACGATGACCATGACGACGAAGATGACGGTGGCCGAGCCCTGCGGGTAGAACACCTTGGTCAGGCCCTCGATGATGCCGAGGCCGAAGCCGGTGACGATCGAGCCGAGGATGGAGCCCATGCCGCCGATCACCACCACCGCGAACACCACGATGATGAAGTTGGCGCCCATGTTCGGGTTCACCGAATAGATGGGGGCCGCCAGCACGCCGGCGAAGGCGGCCAGCGCCACGCCGCCGGCATAGGTGAGGGTGATCATGCGCGGCACGTTGATGCCGAAGGCCTGCACCAGGGGCGCGTTCTCGGTGGCCGCGCGCAGCATGGCGCCGATCTTGGTCTTCTCGATCACCAGCCAGGTGGTGATGCACATGATGAGCGAGGCCACCACCACCCAGCCGCGGTAGTTGGGCAGGAACATGAACCCGAGGTTGGTGGCGCCCTGGAGCTGGCTCGGGATGCGGTAGGGCATGCCGGAGGAGCCGAACTGGTTGCGG
>JBGAIK010000295.1:0-5531 GCA_044225615.1 Acetobacteraceae bacterium
TGCCGCGCAACCCCGCCGCTCTACGGCCGCGCCCGCGGCGCCCTGCGCTACGACGCCCGCGCGCGGCGCATCGTGCTGCCGCTCAAGCACGCCGACCGGCTGGAAAACGCGACCGCCCTGGCGCCCCTGATGCTGCGCGCCGGCCTGCCCCTGCTGCGCGCGGCCGACCTCCTGGTCCCCGTTCCCCTCCATCGCCGCCGGCTGATCGCCCGCCGCTACAACCAGGCCGCCCTGCTCGCCCGCGCGGTCGGCCGCCTCGCCGGCAGGCCCGTGCTGGTGGACGCCCTGCAACGCACCCGCCCCACCGCCGTGCTCGGCACCCTCTCGGCTGCCGCCCGCGCGCAGGAAGTGGCCGACGCCTTCGCCGTCCGCCCCACCCGGAAAGCCGCCCTCGCCGGCAAGCACATCCTGCTGATCGACGACGTCATGACCTCCGGCGCCACCGCCACCGCCTGCACCCGTGCCCTGCTCGCGGCCGGCGCCGCCGCGGTGGACGTGCTCGTCGCGGCGCGCGTCCCAGACCCGCGCCGCCACTGACACCCTTGCAACCGGGCGCGCGGATGACGAACATTTCCGCGAACCCGGTGGAGTGCCGCATGCCCCTCGTCGAGATCTACACGCAGGACTGGTGCCCCTACTGCGTCCGCGCCAAGCAGCTGCTGGACCGCAAGGGCGTCGCCTACACCGAGATCGACGCCCCCGGCGGCTCCGAGGCCCGCGCCGAATCCCAGCGCCGCTCCGGCCGCACCTCGGTCCCGCAGGTCTTCGTCGACGGCAAATCCCTCGGCGGCTCCGACGAGCTCGCCGCCCTCGACCGCGCCGGCAAGCTCGACGCCCTGCTCGCGGCATAGGCGAGGCGCTGGCAATCCCTTGCCGAGAGTGCCAGAATTGCCCATCTGTTTGACGGGCTTTTGACACCCCCGCTCGACGCCTCAGAAGGGATTCATGATCCACTACCAGTTGCGCTGCGCCGCGGAGCACGAGTTCGACGGCTGGTTCGCCAGCAGCGCCAGCTTCGACGCGCAGTCGTCGCGCGGCCTTGTCGAATGCCCCACCTGCGGCTCCGGCAAGGTCGAGCGCGCCCTGATGGCCCCCGCCGTGCCCAAGAAAGGCCGCCCCCTGCGCAAGAAGCGCCGGCAGCCCGACCAGGCCGAACCCAAGCCCGAAACCCCCATGGCCGTCGCCGGCGAAGGCGTGCCCGACCAGGTCCGCGCCATGCTGCAGAAGCTGCGCGCCGAAGTGGAACGCAACTGCGACTATGTCGGCGAAGCCTTCGCCGACGAAGCCCGCCGCATCCACAAGGGCGAAGCCGACGCCCGCGGCATCTACGGCGAGGCCACCTCCGACGAGGCGGAGGCGCTGGCCGAGGAAGGCATCGAGGTCGCCAAGATCCCCTGGGTGCCGCGCGCCGACGGCTGAGGCGTCACCTCAGCCGGTAACGTGCGCGACCGCGGCCTCCGCCGCCATCCGGTTCACCTCCGCGACCGGCCCCGCCATCAGCGCCTCCAGCGCGTCAAGCTGCGCCTGCACGCGGTCCATGATGCCGCGCGCGACCTCGCCCGACTGGGAAGTCGGCCCGCCATCGGCCATGGTGACCAGTGCGAACAGCTTGCCCAGCGTGTCGTTCAGACCCGCCGGATTGCGCAGCACGTCGCGCGGCGTCTGGCGGTGCACGTCCACCAGCGCGCCCTCGATCGCGAACAGCCCGTCGGCGGCCGCCTTCGCCTTGTCCTTCAACACCGCCTGGACGTCCCCCAGCCCCTCGGCCAGCGCCGCAAGCTGGCGGCGGGCGCGCCGGATGCGGTTGACGCCGCCATTGAGCGCGGAGAGCGAGCCAGCCAGCGCCTGCAGCAATGCGAACTGGCTGGCCAGCTGCGCCGGCGTCGCCGCCAGGCGCGGATCGGGCACGACCGCGAACGTGGCCGTCATCGTCTGGCCGCCGACGGTCAGCGTCACGCCATGGCTGCCGGGCAGGCAGACCGGTCCCGGCGGCGCATCGGGATCGGCGACCAGCGGCTTGTATTTCGGCATGGCGAGCGCCGGGTCGAGCTTCGCGGGCCCGGGATGCCGCAGGTCCCAGACATAGCGGTTGAGGCCCGGCCGCGTCGTGGGGCGCCTGGCCGCGGGCAGGCTGGTGTCGTCGCTGGCGAAGCGGATGATCTCGGTGCCGGCAGCGTCCTGGAAGGCAAGCGTTACCGGACCGGCCGCCGCGTCCAGCCAGTAGTAGACGATCGCACCGGCGGGCGGGTTCTCGCCGACGTCGAGATATTCGCGCTGCTTGGTGCCGTCGGGCCGGTCGGTGACGGTGATGCCGCCGCCGATGCCGAAGCACAGCGCCGTGGTCGTCCCCGCCTTGCCGCCGCCGAAGGCGCCGAAATGCGAGCGCACGCGCGTCGCGGGCCGCGGCGCGAACAGCCGGTTGCCGCTTCCGCCCGCGGCCATCGCGCGCAGCGGCGTGATGTCGTCCAGCACCCAGAACGAACGGCCATGCGTGGCGACCACCAGGTCGCTGTCCTTCAGCTTCATGTCATACACCGGCGCAACCGGCAGGCCGCCCTGCATGCGCGACCAGTGCAGGCCGTCATCAAGCGAGAAGAACACCCCGGTCTCGGTGCCGGCGAACAGCAGGCCCGGCGTGGTCGGGTCGGCGCGGATCACGCGGGTGATCTCGCCCTTGGGGAAGTCGCCGTTGATCGATTGCCAGCTCCTGCCGCCGTCGCGGGTCCGGAACAGGTGCGGATCGTAGTCGGCCAGCTTGTAGCGCGTGGCCGAGACATAGACGGTGTCGGCGGCATGGGCCGAAATCTCCACGCAGCCGACATAGGCCAGCGCCGGCATGCCCGGCGGCGTCACGTTCTGCCAGCCGACCCCGTCGTCGCGCGTGACATGCACCAGCCCGTCATCGGTGGAAGCCCAGATCTCGCCCTTGCGGTGGCGCGACGGCGCCAGGCAGGCGCAGGTGGCATGCACCTCGGCCCCGGCGCTTTCATGCGTGATGTCGCCGCCCGAATGCCCCTGCCGCGCCTTGTCGTTCAGGCTGAGATCGGGGGAAATCTCCTCCCAGCTCCGCCCCTCGGTGCGGCTGCGGAAGACATGGTTGCCGGCGACATACAGCACGCCGCTGTCATGCGGGCAGAACACGATCGGATAGGTCCAGGCGAAGCGGTATTTCAGGTCCCTGGGCGCGATACCGGTCGCCTCCTCGGGCCAGACATTCATCAGCTCGATGCTGCCCGTGCGGTAGTCGTAGCGCTGCAGCGCGCCCGCGCCGCCGGGGCTGGAGCCGACCGCGCCGCAGAACACCACCTCCGGGTCGGCGGGATGCACGGCGATGAACCCGCTCTCGCCGGTGCCGGGATAGGTGCAGTCGCCCAGCGTGATCGCCCCCCAGGTGGCCGCACTCGGCACCGCGATGGAGGTGTTGTCCTGCTGCGTGGCATAGACGCGGTAGGGGAACCGGTCGTCGATATCCATGCGGTAGAACTGCGCGGTCAGCTGGTTGTAGATGGTGGACCAGGTGTCGCCGCCGTTGAACGACACGCAGCCGCCGCCGTCATTGCCCTCCACCATGCGCTGCGGGTCGGCCGGGTCGATCCACAGGTCGTGGTTGTCGCCATGCGGGGTGTTGATCTCGGTGAAGCCCGCGCCGCCGTCGGTTGATTTCCACATCTGGAAATTGGTCACGTACACCGTGTCGCCGTCGCACGGGTCGGCGAAGACATGGGTGTAGTACCAGGGCCGGTGCATCAGGTCCCGGTTGGGCGAGACCAGCTTCCACGACGCCCCGTAATCCTCCGACCGGTACAGCCCGGTCTCGTCGTCGGCCGCCTCCACCAGCGCCCAGACCCGGCCGGTCCGCGCCGGCGAGACGGCGACGCCGAGCTTGCCCAGCGCCGCCTTCGGCAGGCCGGGTGCGCGCGAAATCTCCTCCCACGTGTCGCCGCCGTCGGTGGAGCGGAACAGCCCGCTGCCCGGCCCGCCGCTCGACAGGTTCCAGAAGCTGCGCCTTGTCTGCCAGAAGGTGGCGAACAGGATGCGCGGGTTGTGCGGGTCGAGCGACAGCTCCACCGCCCCGGTATCGGCGTCGCGGTGCAGCACCTTCTCCCAGCTCTTGCCGCCATCGCGCGTGCGGTAGACGCCGCGCTCCTCGCTGGGGCCGAAAATGTCGCCGAGCGCGGCAACCCAGACCGTGTCCGGGTCCTGCGGATGGATCAGCACGCGGCCGATATGCTTGGTGCCGCCCAGGCCGACATTGCGCCAGGTCCGCCCGGCATCGTCGGACTTGTAGACGCCGTCGCCATAGGACACGTCGAGCCGGATGGTGGTCTCGCCGGTGCCGGCATAGATCACGTTCGGGTCGGACCGGGAGACCGCGATCGCGCCCACCGAGGAGCTGGTCATGAAGCCGTCGGAAACGCAGCGCCAGTAGGTGCCGCCATCCGTGGTCTTCCAGATGCCGCCGGCGCAGGCGCCGAAATAGAAGGTCATCCGGTCGGTCGGGTGCCCGGCCACGGCCACCACGCGGCCGCCGCGCGGCGGGCCGATGCAGCGCCACGCCAGCGCGTCGAGCAGGTTGGGGTCGTCGGTGATCGGGCCGATCGGCATCTCGGTGGTCTCCTCGGGAAGGTCGGGCGCGGGACGTGCGCTTCGGCCCGATTCTGGGCCCCACCGCGGGGACGCCCGGTGCGGCGACGTAACCTCGCGGCTTCGTCGCCGACGTCTCGTGGGATCGCTCCGATGCAACGCCTGTCCGCCCTGCTGGCCGCCATCGTCCTGGCCCTGTGGCCCCACCTGTCGCTCGCGCAACCGCAACCCGCGCCACCGCCCGCCATCGAGCGCCTCGCCTGGCTCGCCGGCACCTGGACCGAGAACCGCGACGGCAACATCACGCAGGAAACGTGGCTGGGCCCGCGCGGGCAGCTCATGGTGGCCGCGAACCTGGCCACCTTCGCCGGCCGCAGTTCGTTCGAGTTCCTGCGCATCGTCGAAGGGGTCGAGGGGCTCGCGCTGCTGGCCAGCCCCGGAGGCCGGCCGCCGGTCACGTTCCGGTTGAAGGAACTCGGCGAGCGCCGCGTCGTGTTCGAGAACCCCGCTCACGACTTCCCGCAGCGCGTGCTCTACGGCATCGAGCCCGATGGCGCGCTCCGCGCCCGCATCGAAGGCGTGGCCGGCGGCCGCGAGCGGGCGGTGGAGTGGCGCTTCGTGAAGACCGCGCCGTAACGCCGCGGGGCCGCCTCATGCGGCCGCAGCGGCGGGCTCCCGCGGCGGCCAGACGAACGACAGCGGCTCGTGGCGCAGGCGGTGCCGGATGGCCTGGTACAGCCGATCGCGCTCCTGCACGCGGATGCCACGCGAGCGCAGCGCGACGTGGAACGCGAACGCGAAGCTCACGGCCACGTTCAGCAGCCCGATGAACGGGATGGCCGCCACGCACCACCAGAACGCGCCCAGGCCCAGCACCTCCCAGCCGAGCGCGGCCGCGGCCGCCGCGAGCTGCCCGGTGGCCAGCGTCACGTGCCGCACGTCCAGCG
>JBGAIK010000296.1:0-5531 GCA_044225615.1 Acetobacteraceae bacterium
CGGCGAGACCGAGGCCGAACGCGTCGCCGGCCGCGAACAGGCGGTGGTGGGCGCGCAGCTCGCCGGCAGCCTGCCCGCCGATTTCGCCGGCGTCGTGGCCTACGAGCCGGTCTGGGCGATCGGCACCGGACGCACGCCCACCGAAGCCGACGTGGCGTCCATGCACGCCTTCATCCGCGGCGAGCTCACCCGCCTGCTGGGCACGACGGGGACGGGCATGCGCATCCTCTACGGCGGATCGGTGAAGCCGTCGAACGCGGCGGCGCTGATGGCGGTGAAGGACGTGGGCGGTGCGCTGGTGGGGGGCGCGAGCCTGACGGCGGCAGATTTTCTTGGCATAGCGAAGGAAGCGGTTCTTTTTTGAAAAAAAGAACCAAAAAACTTCTGTCCGTTTTGGCGCGGAGCCGCGAGGTTCACTCCACGAAGGACAACGGATAGAAGTCTTTTTGCTTCTTTTTCTTCAGAAAAAGAAGTCCTTCCCTGCTTCCCCCCTGTCCCTTTGCAATCCCCCCCGCACCCCTGTAGAAGCCCCCCGCGCGCGACCCTCCGGGACCCCTCATGACCACCGTTCTGCTGCTGATCCACCTGTTCGTCACCCTGGCCCTGATCGGCGTCGTGCTGATCCAGCGCAGCGAGGGCGGCGGCCTTGGCATCGGCACCTCCCAGGGCATGGGCGCCTTCATGGGCGGCCGCGGCACCGCCAACCTGCTCACCCGCACCACCGCCATCCTGGGCACCATCTTCTTCGCGCTGTCGCTGGCGCTGGCCCTGATGAACCGCGGCACGGTGGGCGCCGGCAAGTCGCTGCTGGACGCCGCGCCGCCGCCGGCCAGCTCCGCCCCGGCCGCCCCCGCCGCCCCGCCGGCGCCGGCCGTCCCCACCCGCTGACGCAGTACGGGCGTGCCCTGCGCCGGGCACGCCCCAGCCATCAGGAGCCGAAGCATGGCCAACGGGTTTCCCGCGACTCGGGCGCGCGCCTATACTGACCGCCCATGACGCGGTTCGTATTCATCACCGGCGGCGTGGTCTCCTCCCTCGGCAAGGGCATCGCATCGGCGGCACTCGGCGCGCTGCTCCAGGCGCGCGGCTACTCCGTCCGCCTGCGCAAGCTCGACCCGTACCTGAACGTCGATCCCGGCACGATGTCGCCGCTGCAGCACGGCGAGGTCTTCGTCACCGATGACGGCGCGGAGACCGACCTCGATCTCGGCCACTACGAGCGCTTCACCGGCGTGCATGCCACCAAGGCCGACAACGCCACCACCGGCCGCATCTATTCCGAGGTGATCGCCAGGGAGCGCAAGGGCAAGTACCTCGGCGCCACCGTCCAGGTCATCCCCCACATCACCGACGCGATCAAGGAGGCGATCACCCACGACCCGGTCGACGCCAGGGGGCGCCCGGCCGACTTCGTGCTGGTGGAAATCGGCGGCACCGTGGGCGACATCGAGAGCCTCCCTTTCCTGGAGGCCATCCGCCAGCTCGGCAACGAGCTGTCCGAAGGCCAGGCGATGTTCGTCCACCTCACCCTGCTGCCCTACATCCCGTCGGCCGGCGAGCTCAAGACCAAGCCGACCCAGCATTCGGTGAAGGAGCTGCTCAGCGTCGGCATCCAGCCCGACATGCTGGTCTGCCGCGCCGACCGCCCGATCCCGCCCAACGAGCGGCGCAAGATCGCCCTGTTCTGCAACGTCCGTCCGGAGTCGGTGATCGCCGCACTCGACGTGGACACGATCTACGCCGTGCCGATCAGCTACCACGCCGAGGGCATGGACCGGCAGGTGCTGCGCCATTTCGCGCTGCCCTGCGAGGCCGAGCCCGACCTCTCCCGCTGGCAGCGCATCGTGGACATCGTCCGCGCCCCCGAGGGCGAGGTGCGCATCGCGGTGGTCGGCAAATACACCAACCTGCTCGACAGCTACAAAAGCCTGGCCGAGGCGCTGGCCCATGGCGGCATCGCCAACCGGGTGAAAGTGCGGCTGGACTGGGTGGACAGCGAGATTTTCGAGGAGCCGCACGCGGTCGAGCGGCTGGAGGGCGTGCACGGCATCCTCGTGCCCGGCGGCTTCGGCGAGCGCGGCACCGAGGGCAAGATCGAGGCGGTGCGCTTCGCCCGCGAGCACGACGTCCCCTTCCTGGGCATCTGCTTCGGCATGCAGATGGCGGTGATCGAGGCGGCGCGCCACCTGGCCGGCCTGCCCGAAGCCTCGTCCACCGAGTTCGGGCCCTGCGACGTCGCCGTGGTCGGCCTGCTGACCGAATGGGCCCGCGGCAACGAGATCGAGAAGCGCGCCGAGGGCGGCGACCTCGGCGGCACCATGCGCCTCGGCGCCTATCCGGCCGAGCTCGCGCCCGGTTCGCTGATCAGCCGCATCTATGGCGGGGCGACGCGGATTTCCGAGCGCCACCGCCACCGCTACGAGGTCAACGTGCGCTACCGCGCGCTGCTCGAAGAGGCCGGGCTGCGCTTCGCCGGCATGTCGCCCGACGGCGTGCTGCCGGAGACGGTGGAGCGGGCCGATCATCCCTGGTTCGTCGGCATCCAGTACCACCCCGAGCTGAAGTCCAAGCCCTTCGAGCCGCACCCGCTGTTCAGCGGCTTCATCGAGGCCGCCGTCAAGCAGGCGCGCCTGGTCTGAGGCTTGACCGGATGCAGGGCGCCGAGATCCGACCCGCGCGGCCCGAGGAGATGGCGGAGTTCACCCGCCAGGCGGCCCGCCAGCTCGCCTTGCCCGCCGCGATGTTCGCCGGCATGCCGCACGAGCGCACGCTCTGCGCCATCGTCGACGGCGCCATCGTGACCACCTACGCGTCCTGGCCGCTGCAGATCCGCCTGGCCGGGCGCGCGGTGCGGATCGCCGGCGTCACCCAGGTCTCGACCCACCCCGCGCATCGCCGGCGCGGCCTCCTGCGCGCGGTGACCCGGCGGCATTTCGAGGACATGCACGAACGCCGCGAGGAGGCCTTCGCCGGGCTGCATCCGGCCTGGATGGGCATCTACCGCCGCTACGGCTACGGCAGCGTCAACATCCGGCAGACCTTCCGCATCGCCCCGCGCGACCTGCGCTTCCACAGCCCGGTGGCCGTCGCGGGGCAGGTGCGGGAGGTCGATCCGGCGCGCGATTTCGGGCTGCTGGTGGAGGTCTATCGCCGCCACCGGGAGGACCGCACCGGGCTCGTGCATCGCGGCCGGGCGATGTGGCAGGCCGCCGGCGCCTTGCAGGCGCCGCCGCCGGGCCACAGCCAGCTGGTTCTGGCCTACGAGGAGGCGGGCGAGCCGCTCGGCTACGTCGCGTACCACCACGGCCGCGATGCCGGCGCCCGGCGCCTCGTCGTCACCGACCATTTCGCGCTGACCGCCGCCGCCACCCAGGCGCTGTGGCAGGTGCTCGGCGGCTACGACAATGTGGATGAGATCCTGTGGGACAACGCGCCGGTGGACGATCCGCTGCCGCTGATGCTGGAAGAGCCGCGGCTGCTCAATATCGGCCAGCGCGACGGCATCATGGCCCGGCTGGTGACGGTGGAGGACGCGCTGGCGCGGCGGCCCTACGCGACGCCCGGCGAGCTGTGCTTTGCCCTGGCGGACCCGTTCTGCCCGTGGAATGCCGGGTCCTGGCGGGTCGCCACCGCGCCGGAGGGCGGCGCCGTGCGGCGGATCGACGGGCAGGCGGTGGATTTCGCCCTGGCGCCGGACACGCTCGCCGCGCTGGTGTTCGGCCGCTGCACCGCCACCGATGCCGCGCGCGCCGGCCTGCTGGCCGACATCGCCGACGCTGCCGCGCTGGCGCGCTGGGACGCGGCGCTGCGCCTGGCCCACCCGCCGGCCGAGGCCGAGCACACCTGGTAGGCCGGGGCTGGCCCGGGCCCGGCCCGGGTGCTAGTGTCCCGATTCCGAAGTTCGTTGCCACGTGCAGTGGTCGGAATCGGGACACTAGCTCTTTGTCTTCAGTGTCCTGTTCACCCCTACGTCCGCCATGAAGGATGGCGAACTTCGGGGACAGGACACGAGGCAGCGCGCGGCCGCCACCACCGGAGCTTGCTGCCATGACCGAACCCAAGCGCGTCACCGTCGGCGGCATTGCGATCGGCAACGACCTGCCCTTCGTGCTGATCGCCGGCCCCTGCCAGATCGAGAGCCTGGGCCACGCGCTGGAAACCGCGGCGGCGCTGGACGAATGCTGCGCCGCGGCCGGCGTGCCGTGGATCTACAAGTCGAGCTACGACAAGGCCAACCGCACCAGCGCGGGTGCCGCGCGCGGCATCGGCATGGACCGGGGCCTCGCCATCCTCGCACAGGTGCGCGACCGCTTCGGCTGTCCGGTGCTGACCGACGTGCATGCGCCCGAGCACTGCGCGCCCGCGGCGCAGGCGGTGGATGTGCTGCAGATTCCCGCCTTCCTGTGCCGCCAGACCGACCTGCTGGTGGCGGCCGGCGAGACCGGGGCGGCGATCAACGTCAAGAAGGGCCAGTTCCTCGCACCGTGGGACATGGTGAACGTGGCCGCCAAGATCGCGGGGACCGGCAACGCGCGCATCCTGCTGTGCGAGCGCGGCGCGAGCTTCGGCTACAACACGCTGGTGTCCGACATGCGGTCGCTGCCGATCATGGCGCGCACCGGCTATCCGGTGGTGTTCGACGCCACCCACTCGGTGCAGCAGCCGGGCGGGCAGGGCACGTCGTCGGGCGGGCAGCGCGAGTTCGCCCCGGTGCTGGCCCGCGCGGCGCTGGCGGTGGGGGTGGCCGCGGTGTTCATCGAATGCCATGCCGATCCCGACCGCGCGCCGAGCGACGGCCCGAACATGATCCCGCTGCGTGAGATGCCGGCGCTGGTGGCGCGGTTGCAGGCGTTCGACCGGCTGGCGAAGGCGATGTAGCGCGGCGGGGTGCAGCCGTGTCCGCGCGGCTGCGGATCGCGGTATGAGTCTCTGTCTGGCGCGCGGCCGCCCCCCCAGCCCCGCGCGCGATACCGATCAGCGAAGGGGCTCATCGGTATCAGTTGCCACCGCAAGGAGCGACCCGGGGGGAATGAAGCTGGCGCCAGCGTCGCAGCTGCACCAGCCCTCCCCCCGGCCCCCTCCCGGAAGGTCGGGAGGGGGAGCAGAGCGTCGTGTCTGCTAGTGTCCTGTCCCCGAAGTTCGCCATCCTTCATGGCGGACGTAGGGGTGAACAGGACACTGAAAACAAAGAGCTAGGAGCCTGTCCCTGTAACGGCTGATTTTGCATCTCGACGCGGCGCGGAGTGTGGTGATTCTGTTTCTGCATGAGCAAAGTGTTTCGCCCCTGGAAGATCGACGAGGTGTGGCTGTTGCCGCCGTCGGTGGCAGATTTCGTGCCGGCTGGCCACCCGGCCCATCTGATCCGTGACTTGGTAAGCGAGGAGCTCGACCTTTCCGCGATCATGGCGGCCTACACGGAGGAGAGGGGCTACCCGCCCTACCACCCGGCGATGATGGTGGCGCTGTTGCTGTATGCGTATCGCAGCGGGGTCTATTCGTCGCGGCGGATCGCGCGTGGCTGCGAGGAGCGG